>JAUYMQ010000290.1 GCA_030698575.1 Deltaproteobacteria bacterium | reverse complement strand
CCTCCACGCTGCCGCCGATGGTCGGCGGTACGGCGAAGATGATGCGGAACCTCTTCTCCCCCTTTCCGCAGGACGCCCTCGTCTTCCTCCGGGGCGCCAACCGGGCCTACAGGGCGGCCCAGGACGCGCCGCTCCGGCACGTCGAGGTCGCCGACATGCCGAACTTCCTCAGGCGCCGCGCGTTCCGCATCGGCCTGCCCGCCTGGCTGGAGTATCTGTGGGCCCCCTGGGTCGCCTGGCGGGCCTTCCGCATCGCCCGCCGCGATCATGTGAAGGCCATCTTCGGGAATTACCCCTTCGGTTACTTTCTCCTGGCGGCCTGGATGGCGAGCCGTCTCGCGCGTCTGCCCCTCTACGTCTATATGAACTCACTCTGGGAGGAGACAACCGACTCGCGCGCGGACGAGGTTGCGGCACACCTTCTGGAAAGGCGCATCTTCAGGGACGCGGCGCGCGTCTACGTGCCCACCGAGGCGGCCGCCGATCACTATGAGGCGAAGCACGGCTTCCGGCCCGCGCTGCTCCCGCATGCGGTCAGTCCCGATGACGAGGCCCCCCCGGCCGAGCGCGGGGGCGAGCGGGGGCCCGGCATGCCGCTACGCATCCTGTTCACGGGCGGCGTATACAAGATGAACCGCGACGCGCTGGTAAGTATGATCGAGGCCGTGAAGGGGATGGGGCGGCTTCCGGATGGCCGGGAAGTGAAGCTGCTCGTGTTCGCGCCCAATACCCCACAGGGGCTCGCGGCTATGGGAATTGTCCCCGGTGAGCGGGTCGAGACGGGCTTCGTCGACACGCAGACGGCCATGAAGCTCCAGCGGGAGGTCGATCTGCTCTACATTCCGCTGGCCTTCGAGACGCCCTGGAAGGACGAAGTGCGCACGGTTTTTCCGACCAAGGCGGTTGAGTACATGGTGAGTGGCACGCCTATACTGCTGCAGGCGCCGGCCGGGTGTTACACGGTGGCCGACGCGCGCCGGCACGGGTGGGCCGAGGTGGTCGACTCGCTCGACCCGTCGTCAATCCGTGCGGCCCTCCAAAGGTTGTTTTCCGACGAAGCCCTCCGGCGATCGCTGGTGGAGGGCGCGCGCACGGCGGCCGCGGGGCGCGACGCGCGGAGAATAGCGAGAGGTCTCCAGGCCGACATGGGACTGCTCGAGACGTGACGCGCAGCCGATTTCTCAAAGACATGGGCGCAGTCGGGTCCAGCATCTACCTGACCCGCGTCTTCTACATGATCCGCGGCATCGTGACCGCCCGGTTCCTCGGCCCCGCGGACTACGGAGTCTGGGGCTCGCTCGGCATTCTCCTCAGCTACTCCAATCTGGCGCCCCTCGGGTCGGCCGAAGCGGTGGGCCGCGAGATCCCCTACTACACCCAGCGCGGCGAAGAGGCGCGGGCCCGCTCGACCAAGGAGCTGGCCTTCAGCTTCAATCTCTACGCGTCGCTTTTGGCCTCATTCGCGATCCTCGCCTACGCACTGGTGCACCGTGCGCACCTCGAGCCGCTCTATTACTATGGGCTGTTCGTGGTTGCGGCGGGGATGACACTGCAGCAGCTCTACTTTTTCTACGGGATCGTGCTCCGCGCGGAAAAGCGCTTCGTCCTCCGGAGCAAGATCGAGGTAGCCTACGCCGCCTTCAATGTTCCGATCACCATCCTCCTGGTGGTCCTGTACGGTATTTACGGCCTCTACGCCGCCTTCGTCCTGAACTTGCTGGTCATCGTCGCCTATCTGTCCTTCAGGTTGCGGATACGACCGCGGCTCAGCCTGCCCAGGCGACCGCTGGTCGAGCTGATGCGGATCGGGTTCCCGATCTATCTGATCGGGCTGGTGTACACGGTCTTCGCCACGGTCGATCGCATCGTGATCGTGAAATACCTGAGCCCGAGCGACATGGGTTTCTACACCATCGCTCTGACGCTCATGACGGTGCTGGGCGAAGCGCCCGTCGTCGTGGCCCAGGTCATGAGCCCCAGCCTCATCGAGCGCTACAGCCGCGCCAAGTCGCTCGACGAGGTCTTCCCCTTCGTTCAGCTGCCGACCATGGCCATCGCCTGCTGCTTTCCGGTCCTCCTGGTGCTGACCATCTTCGGCTTCGAGTACCTGGTTCTCTACGTGCTTCCGCGCTTCCAACCGGGCTTCGCGGCGCTCGAGATCCTGGTGCTGGGGAGCTTCTTCACGGGTGTTCTCCGGGGGCCGTCGAGCTTCCTGCTCGCCGTCCGGAGGCAGATGGCTGCAGTACTCATCTACGCCGTCGCGGTCGGGATCGCATTCGGGCTGAACGTGAGCTTCGTCAAGGCGGGATACGGACTGGAAGGGGTCGCAGCCGCCACGGCGATCACATACGCCATCCTGCTGGCCATGTACGGAACCTACGTCTACTCGTTCTTCTTCGGACGCGGGATCGCCCCCTATCTCGGGCTCTTCGGGCGGATTCTCCTCCCCTTCGGGCTCTCGCTGGGCTTCTATCTCGGCCTGAAGTGGCTGCTGCCGCTCGAGGGCGGCGCGCCCGTCGCGGACGGGTTTCGTCTCCTCTGCAAGACCGCCATTTATCTTCTCCTGTCGGCGCCCACGGTGTACTGGTTCCTGCGTTGGTACGGCCTCTGGCAGGACCTCGTCACACGGATTCCCTGGAACGCCCTGCGACGCCGCCTTCCCGGAGGCGGCGCATGAGGGTGCTGCCGCGCGGCACGCCGCGCGCCGGGGGTGCTGTCCGGGGCCGCCGCGGCCCTGCGCGCCTATGGGCGGGGGCAGCGGTGATGGCGGCGGTGGAACTCGTCCTGGCCGACGCCGGCCACGTTGCCGCGGGGGTGCCGCTTCCCCATCAGCCGGATGTGCGCTTCTGCATGGCGAACTACGACTTCCCGCCGACCGAGCGTCCCGCGCTCGATCGAAGCGTCACTGATCAATCGCGGGCCGAAGTGCTCATCTACGCAGGCAATGTCCAGAAGTGGTGGTTCCCGCTCCCCAAACGCTCGGACGGCAAGACCGTGCGGGATCTCAATCCGGGCGTCGACGTTCTCCAGTACCTCTCGGCCGGTGAATTCCCGGCCGTGGCCACGCCGAACGAGCCGCTTCCCGCCCCCTCGGGGCCGACCTCCTACCTCCGGACCCGCACGCTGACGGTCACCGAGTATCTTCGCCTGGCGCGCGCGGCGGCTCTCCCGGTGCCGGACATCCGCGACCCGCGCCCCTACGGTTTCAAGGATGGCATCCTGGAGTTTTTCGGCGGGCCTTACACGGTGCGCGCCAATCCCGGCGGCGCCGATTTCATCGCGCACGCCCGCCGCTACGCCCGGCTGGTGCGGAAGCTCGGGGGGAACGGTGTCTTTCTCGACAATCTTTCGGCGACCGCCTGGTTCCTGCCCGGCGTTGACGACGCCGGCGGCGATCCGATCCGTCTTCCCCCCTGGTGTTTGACCCTCGAGGACGGGCGCGCCTATTGGCAGCATGCGAAAGAAGGGCTCCCGGTTCCCTCGCTCGAGGCGCTGAAGGCGACGCGGAAGGAAGCCGTGGCGCGGATCCGTGGTCTCGATTCCTGCCGGGCGACCGGCGCCCCCCTCGAATGGCGAACGCGCGGGCAAGCCGAGGCGGCCGAGACGGCCCTTATCAAGGCGCTCAAGCAGGAGCCCGGGACCGTGGTCATGTTCAACGGGCTCCACCTTCTTCAGGCGAAACATGCGCTGGCGCTGCTCGGGATCGCGGACGGCGCCATGATGGAAGGCTTCGTGGTCGGGCAGCCCCCGAGGAACGTGGCCGCCAATCTCGTTCTCGTGCGCGAGGCCGCGCGGAGCGGAAAGTGGATCCTTCTGGGCGAGGGGCGGCCCGACGAGGCGGCGGCGCGCTACTCCTACGCGTCCTACCTGCTGGTCGCGGCGCCAAACGTCTGCTGGTCGTGGGTTCGCGAGGCGGCGGCCGTCCCGGAGATGGAGGTGCTGCTCGGGCCGGCGCGGGGGAGCTTCCGCGCGCTGCCGGAAGGGGAAGGGCGTCCCGACCAGATCATCTTCCACCGCGCCTTCGAGCGCGGCGACGTCTACGTGAACCCGCAAACGCGCCCCATGCCCGTCCCGGGAGGCGAACTGCCGCCCGGAACCGGCGTCGTCCGGCCGAGGAGCTTCGCCGATGCCTCCTGAGACTCCCGACGCCGGCCTGGGGCGGCACCGGCGCGCGCTGCTCATGGCGCTCGTGGCCGTCGCCCTCATCGCGCGGCTCGCCGGAAGCGCCCTTCTCGGGATGAACGCACCGCCGGTGGCCGACGATCGCGACTACGACAAGCTCGCGCTGAGCCTCTCCCGGGGCGAGGGGTACGCCATCGAGGGCTACTTCATCAGTTTCCGTCCGCCTCTCTATCCGGTCTTCCTGAGCCTCGTCTACCGTGTGGCGGGGCAGAGCTATCCGGCCGTCCGTGTGGCGCAGGCGCTTCTGGGCGCGTTCTCCGCCTGGCTCGCCTTTCTGATCGGGCGGCGCCTGTTCGGCGAGCGCCGGGCCTTCATCGCGGCGGCGCTCTTCGCCGTCGCGCCGGCAGATGTCTTTTTCTGCCACGGATTGCTGACCGAGACGCTCTTCATCCCCCTCCTGGGGGCGATGGTTTACGCCCTCGTTCGCGCTTCCGAGGCCAGGGTCAGAGGGGCTTCCGGCGTGCGCTGGCTCCTCGCCGGCGGCGTCGCGCTCGGCTCCGCCACCCTGACGCGGCCGGTGCTCCTGCTCTTTCCGCCTTTCCTCCTGATGTGGGTTTTGTGGACCTATCGCCGGAGCGACGGGCGGCCGGACCTCCGGGCGGCCGCCGGCGGCTTTTCTGTTATAATTGCCGTGGCTCTGATCGTGACGGCGCCTTGGATCGGCCTGGTCCACAAGCATACGGGTCACTGGGTTCCCGTCACGACCGGCGGCGGCGTGACCTTCTGGGGCGGCAACAACGTGCGCGTCCTCGAGGGGGATCGGTGGGGCCGGTGGGTCTTCATCGGAGAGCTCCCGTTCTATGACGAGCTCCGGGTGGTGGCCTACGATCAGGTCGAGGTCGACAGGCGGGCCTGGCGCCTGGGGTTCAACTTCCTCGCGAACAACCCCGATAAGGTGCCGAAGTTGCTGATGTACAAGCTGGCCCGATTCTGGAATCCCTGGGCCAATCTGCCCTGGGGACAGAAATCCGTCTACCTCCTGACTTACGGCCTCGCGCTCCCCTGGATGCTTGCCGGCATGGTGATGACCTTCCGGCGCGACAGGCCCGAGGTCATCCTCCATCTCCTGGTGGGCACCTTCTGTCTGTCCGCGCTCGTGTTCTGGGGAGACGCCCGCATTCGTTCGGCGGTCTCGCCCTATCTCTGGATGTTCGCCGTCGTGGCCGCTGCTCGCGCGTGGCGGCGCATGGCTGCAAGAAGGGCTTCCCCGGCGTGATGGGCGCAGGAGATCGCGGTTGAGTTCCGAAACCACTTCCGAGTCCCGAATGGCGACGCTTCCGATCGCCGAACTTCTGCTGATCGCGGCCGGGGTTCTCTTTCTCTACTACCCCCTCGCGGGCTACCTGGTGGAGAAGTGGGACAGCCTCCCCGAGTTCTCTCACGGCTATCTGATCCCGCTCATCTCGATCTACCTCGTCTGGCGCAGGAAGGATCTCATCGCCGCGGCCCCGCGGCAGCCGTCGGCGGCGGGGATCTGGCTGGCAGGCGTGAGCTTGGTGCTGCTCCTTCTGGCGAATCTGGGCGCCGTCAAGACGGTTGCCTGCTACTCGCTCATCACGCTCATCGCGGGGATCGTGCTTGCGCTCTACGGCGGAAAGGTCCTGCGGCTGGTCCTGTTCCCGATCGTCTTTCTCGTCTTCATGATCCCGCTCTTCACGTTCATTCTCACCCCCATCACCTTTGCGATGAAAGTAGTCGCGGCTCGTCTCGCGACCTCGACCATCGCGGCCATGGGCATCTCGATCTACCGGGACGGGGCGCTGATCTACCTCCCGAACGGCGCACTGGAGGTGGCCGACGCATGCAGCGGCATCCGCTCGCTCTTCGCGCTGCTGGCGCTGGGTGCGGTCTACGCCTATCTCTATCAGGGGAAGACCTGGGAGCGGATCTCGATCTTTCTGGCGGGAATCCCGATAGCCGTCGCCGCGAACTACGTGCGGGTGACCTTCCTGACTCTCATGAGCTATGAGTTCGGCGTCGACGCCACGCTGCCGTCAGACAGCTGGCTCGAGAACGGCGGGCCGGACTGGAGCGCGATCATCCACGACATGTCGGGCTTCAGCGTTTTCGTTGTGGCCTTCATGCTTCTCTTCGGAATTGGCAGGTTTCTGGAATGGCGAAGACACGAAAGTATGGCTGGGTGATTGTCATCCTTCTGGCCCTGACGTCGCTTGCGAACGCCGGGATCCTGAAGTATCGCAACCCCGAGGCCCAGGCGGCGCCCGAACTGGATGCCCTTCCGGCGCGCGTGGGCGACTGGACGAGCGAGGGCAATCTTGATATGCCGCAGTACGTGCTGGATGTCCTGAATCCGGACGCCTACGTTTCGCGCACCTACGAGGACGGGGAAGGGAACGGAATTTACCTGTTCGCCCAGTTTCACGGGACGAACCGCTGGGGTGCCCACCAGCCGGAGGTGTGCTTCACCTCCCAGGGCTGGAGCATCGAGTACCAGCAGCTCGCCAGCACCGTCGAGGAGACGCTCCCGGGCACCGACGTGACGGCGAACCGCTTCCTTGCGCGGAAGGGACAGACGACGCAGGTGGTGCTCTACTGGTGGTTCTCGTCGAGCAACTACCAGACGGCATCCCGGACGGCGCAGATGCTCGATTCGCTGAAATCACAGATCATCCGGGGAGAAGGCGGCGGCAACGGCTTCATCGAAGTCGCGACGACGGTGACGCCCGGAAGCGAGGACGAGGCCGACGAGAGGCTCCGTCGCTTCGCCGCCGATCTGGTGCCGCTGTTCGGCGAGATCATAGAGATGCGCGAACGGCCCTCGCTCTGAGCAACGGCCGTCGCGCCCTCCGCGAGTTTCGGACCCACCCCCCGAGAGGTCAGCCAAGCGCATGAAGCTCTCTGTCATCATGCCCGTTTTCAACGAGACGGCCACGATCCGCGAGATCGTCGACCGCGTTCGCGCGCTTCCGATCGATCTCGAAATCGTTCTCGTCGATGACGGCTCCACCGACGGCACCCGCGACATCCTGAAGAACGAGATCGAGGGAAAGCTGGCGGAGGTTGTCTACCAGGACGTGAACCGGGGCAAGGGCGCGGCGATCCGGGCCGGCCTGGAGCGTGTCACGGGCGACGTCGTCGTCATACAGGATGCCGACCTGGAGTACGATCCCATCGAGCTCCCGGAACTCCTGAAGCTCATAGAGTCCGACAAGGCAGACGTCGTCTACGGGTCGCGGTTTGTGTCCGGGAAGGCGCACCGTGTGCTCCTGTTCTGGCACAGCATCGGCAACCGCTTTCTCACCCTGCTCTCGAACTGCTTCACGAACCTGAATCTCACCGACATGGAGACCTGCTACAAGATGTTCCGGACCGACGTCCTCCGCCGCATCCGCCTCGAGCAGGATCGCTTCGGCTTCGAGCCGGAGGTGACCGCCAAGGTGGCCCGCCTCGGTTGCCGCATCTACGAGGTCGGAATCGGCTACAGCGGCCGCGACTACGCCCAGGGGAAGAAGATCGGCTGGAGGGACGGCTTTGTGGCGATCTGGTGCATCGTGAAGTACGGACTCTTCGCCAGGTAAACGATCCGTGAGCGTGCTCGTCACAGGCGGGGCTGGATACATCGGCAGCGTGACCGCCGAGGCGCTGCGCGCGCGGGGCCGCGAGGTCGTCGTTCTCGATGATCTCAGTACGGGCCATCGCGCGGCCGTGCCGGACGGCGTTAGCTTCCTGCGGGGATCGGCGGGAAACGCCGCCTTGCTGGGTGATCTTCTGCGGCGCCGCGAGATCACCTCGGTCATGCACTTCGCCGCCCGGTCGATCGTCGCCGAGAGCGTGGCCGATCCCGCGCTCTACTGGCGCATCAACGTCGATGAGACCCTTGCGCTTCTCGGGGCACTGAGGGAGCCGGGCATTCGGCACTTCATTTTTTCCTCCAGCGCCGCCGTCTACGAGGGGGGAGAGGGGACGGCGCTCTCCGAGAAGTCCCCCCTGGCGCCGGGCAATCCCTACGGGGCCACGAAAGCCGCGGTCGAGCGCGCCCTGGCGGACTTCTCAAGCGCCTACGGCATGCGCGCCGTCTCGCTTCGTTACTTCAACGCCGCCGGCGCCACATCCTCCCACGGCGAAGATCACCGGCCAGAGACGCACCTTGTTCCCCTCGCGCTGCGGGCCGCCCGCGGCGAGGGCGGCGAGCTTGACCTGTACGGCACCGACTACCCCACCCGTGACGGCACCTGTGTGCGCGACTACGTCCACGTCTCGGATCTGGCCGACGCCCACGTCCTCGCCCTCGAGGCGCTCGAGGCGGGCTACCCGGGCGGCGCGCTCAACCTGGGAAACGGCCGGGGCTTCTCGGTGCGAGAGGTGATCGAGACGGTTGAGGACGTGACCGGCAGGCGGGTGCCCGTCCGGGAGGCGCCCCGGCGCCCCGGCGATCCGGGCACCCTGGTGGCAGGGTCGGAGAAGGCGCGGGAGGATCTCGGCTGGCGCCCGCGCTTCGCCGCCATCCGGGAGATCATCGCGAGCGCAGCCGCCTGGATGGAGACCCACCCCGGGGGCTACGGGCCGGCAGGGCCGGGGCCCGCGGAGGGGGGAGCGTGAAGGCTCTGGTCACCGGCGGCGGCGGTTTCATCGGATCCCATCTCGTCACGCGCCTGCTCTCGCTCGGGCACGAGGTGCGGGTCCTCGACAATTTCTCGACCGGCCGGAAGGAGAACCTCGCGGAAGCGTCGGGCCGGATCGACCTTCGTGAAGGGGATCTTCGGGACGCCGGCGCCGTCCGTGCGGCGATGGAGGGGATCGACCGGGTGTTCCACCAGGCGGCGCTTGCGTCCGTGGCCCGTTCGGTGGAAGACCCTGTGACGACGAACGCGGTGAACGTCGAAGGGACGCTCAATGTGCTCACGGCGGCGCGCGACGCTGTGGTAGGGCGGGTCGTCTATGCCGCGTCCAGCTCCGCCTATGGCGACACCCCCACGCTTCCGAAGATCGAGACGATGCCCGCATCGCCGCTCTCGCCCTACGCGCTTCAGAAGTTCGCAGGCGAGCAGTACTGCGTCATGTTCACGCGTCTTTACGGACTCGATACCGTGGCCCTCAGGTACTTCAACGTATTCGGGCCGAGACAGGATCCGACGAGCTTCTATTCCGCGGTTATCCCGAACTTCATCACCAGGCTCGCTGCCGGCGAGCAGCCGACCGTCCACGGGGACGGCGAGCAGTCACGGGACTTCACCTATATCGACAACGTGGTCGACGCCAACCTCCTGGCGGCCGAGCGGCCCGGCGCCCCGGGCGAGGTGATCAACGTGGCCTGCGGCGCGCGCATCACACTGAACGCGCTGCTCGATGAATTGCGGAAGATCCTGGGCGTGGACACAGCGGCCCTGCACGGCCCCCCCCGCGCGGGTGACGTGCGGCACTCGCTGGCGGACATCGGGAAGGCCCGCGCGCTTCTGGGCTACGAGCCGAAGATCGGGCTGCGCGAGGGGCTCGAGCGAACGGTGGCCTTCTTCCACCCCGCGCGAAAGGCCTGATGCCCGCCCGGCGTTCCGAGCCCGGCCGGGAGCCGTTCCGGCATGCGCACTGGAGCGTCCTGGCCGCGCTCTACGCGGGCCTCATCTTCGCCCTCTCCGACACCCCCGGCGACACCCTGAGCGCCGTCGGGCTTCCCGCCTGGGTTTTCAATCTTGCCCACGCCCCGCTCTACGCGGGGCTCAGCGCGCTGGTGCTCCTGGCCTTCGCCGGCAGGCTTTCCGCCGTCCGGGACAGCGTCTGGCCCACGTTGTGGACCTTCGGGGCGGTGGCGACCTACGCGCTCTCCGACGAGTTTCACCAGCGCTTCGTGCCGGGGCGCACGGCGACCGTCTGGGATCTCGCGCTGGATCTTTCGGGCGCCGTCGTCGCGATTGCGGCGCTCCAGGCGCTTTCCCGGCGGGGGGCCGGGCGCCGCCGCGGCCACGCGCCGCAGGCTGCCGGCTACGCGCGCGCGGATCTTCTGGTCGCGATCTCGGTCTTCCTGCTGGCCGTGCTCCTCTATCTCCCGTCCCTCGGCAACGGCTTCACGAACTGGGACGACGACGACTACGTGTACAAGAACCCCCGCGTCCAGGCCCTCTCCTGGGAGAACCTGCGGGGGTGGTGGACCGAGCCTCTCCATGGAAATTACGCGCCGCTCACGCTGGCGAGCCATGCCCTCGACCACGGGATCTGGGGGCTGGATCCGTTTGGTCACCACCTTGGGAACGTCATCCTCCACGGCCTGGCCGGGGCGCTGCTCGCCGTATTGATCCTTGCCCTCCGCGCGCCCCCGCTCTGCGCGGCCATCGCGGCCGGGCTCTTCATCATCCACCCCGCGCAGGTGGAGTCCGTCGCCTGGATCGCCGAGCGAAAGTCCCTTCTTGCGATGGTCTTCATGCTGCTCTCGCTCATCGTATACGTGCGCGGCACGCGCGAGGCGCCGGCCTCGCGGAAGGCGCTCCTCGGGTGCCTTCTCTTCTACGTGGCGGCGCTCCTGTCGAAGCTGAGCGTCGTCGTGCTTCCGGGCGTGCTGTTTCTCTACGATCTGGGCTTCAGGCGGGAAGGGGTCCTGGTTTACATCCGGGAGAAGATCCCCTTCGCCGCCGCGGCGATCTTCTTTGCGCTGCTGAATTACAGGTACCAGGCCGAGCTCAACGTGGTCACGCGGGAGGTCCTCGGCGGAGGGCTGTCGTTTCATCTCGCGACCATTGCGTCGCTCTTCGGGCGCTACACGCGGATTATTCTTTTTCCGACCGAGCTTTCGATCCTGTACGATCCGCCCGTTGCGACTGCCCGCATAGCACCCTGGTCCGCCGCCGGTTATGCCTTTCTCCTGGCGGGCGCCGCCGGGTTTCTCCGGGCCTGGTTGCGCCATCGCCGCTCGCTCTGGTGGATGGGGCTCTTCTGGCTCGGCTTCCTGACCGTGGCGCAGATCGTCCCCTTCTGGATCCGGATGGCTGATCGCTATCTTCACGTCCCCCTGGCGGGGCTGGCGGTGGGCGTGGGGCTGGGAGGGGGCCATCTGCTGCTGCGGCTCCGGTCTGCAGCACGGCGGGCGATCGCAGCCACCGCGCTCCTCTGCGTCTTCTTTGCATTCACCTCGCTCTCCTGGGAGCGTCAGAAGATCTGGCAGAGTTCCATCACGCTCTGGGAGGCGACCCTTCAGCGGCCACCCGTTCATTTTCGAAGCCATTTGACCTACGCGCGCGCTCTCGAGGAATCGGGAGCGGTCGAGCGGGCGATTCCCCACTACGAGCGGGCCCTGGCCGCCGACCCGGACTGGATCCTGACGCTCAACTGGTTCGGCAACGCCAGCGCCGAGGTGGGGGATCTGGGGCGCGCGCAGTCGCTGTTCCGCCGGGGGATGGCGCAGACCGCGGAGCGGAAGGAGGATCGGGTGAGGGCGGCGATGGGGCTGGGGATGGTCCTCTCGGAGCTGGGGCGCAGCGCGGAGGCCATGGAGGCCTACCAGGCCGCGCTCGTGATCGATCCCGCGCACGCGCCGGCGCATATCGCCCTGGCGCGCAGCCTGCGGCGGCTGGGGCGGGTCGAGGCCGCACGCCGCCGGCTCGATCGGGCGTGGGCGCTCGATCCTGACAACCTCGAGGCCGAGATAACCCGAGCCGGCCTCGAAGCCGACGAGGGGCGGCTGGGGGAGGCCCTCGCCCGCCTGGACGCCCTCGTCGCCGCCGGCGACCCGCCGCCGGAAGCCCTCTACGAGCGGGCCCGGGTGGCCGCGGCGCTCGGCAACTTTCCGGCCGCCCGCGCCGACGTCGAAACCGCCCTCTCGGTCACCTCCCCGGGGCTCCAGCGCAGACACCTCCTGGTCGCCCGAGAAGTCCTCGATCGGGGTAAAATCCCTCCACTTTACGCCACCCATCAAGCCAGCCCCTCCAGCGCCCGATAAGTCCCGGAAGGCGCGACTTTTCCCGCCGCCCGCGCGGGCGCGAAGCGCGGCCCGGTCCGCACCGGCGCGGCCCCGGGGGGCTGCCGCGGGGAGAGGGCACTTTCAGAGGAGGCGGTTGATGACGGATGCGAGCTTTCACCGCTACGTGATCGAGTCGATGCGCAGCGGCGTCATCACCATGGATCGCGAGGGGGAAATCACCTCGATCAACGAGAACGCGCTGCGGATCCTCGAGATCGCCGGTGCGCCCGCCGATATCGTCGGAAAGCCGGCGCCGGAGGTCCTCCGGGAGCACGCCTACGTCTGGCAGCTGCTGCTCGAGGCTTTCAAGAGCCGCCGGCTTCCGAACCGCGCCGAGATGGTTATCCGGGGGAGCGGCCGCGAAGGGAAGAACATCGGCTTCAGTCTCTCTCTGGTGACCGACGACGCCGGCGATGTGATCGGCTCGGCGATCTTCTTCAAGGACCTGACACAGATCGAACAGCACGAAGAGGGCCAGCGCCTCCGCAAGCGGCTTGCCGCGCTGGGCCAGATGGCGGCAGGGCTGGCCCACGAGATCCGCAATCCGCTTGCCGGCATCGAAGTCACCGCGGGCCTTCTGCGCCGCCGGCTGCTCGCGGTTCCCGAGGACGTGGGGCAGATCGACGCCATCCTCTCGGAGGTCTGGAAGCTGAACGAGATCGTGACGAACTGCCTCGACTTCGTTCGACCGCTCTCGCTGAACCTGGCCCCTACACGGATTGAGTCGGTGCTGGACGAAACCCTCGGGACCCTGGAGCCGGCCTGGAGTGAGGCCGGGATCCGGGTGGAGCGGGCCTACGAGGAAAATCTTCCTCCGGTCATGGTGGATCCCCAGAAGGTGCGCCAGGCGCTGCTCAATCTTCTCCTGAACGCGGGCGACGCCGTGCAGGCGTCGCTGGGCGAGGGAGCGGAGGAGGGCGTTGTGCGGGTCCGCGTCCGGGTCGTCAGCATCGATCCCGACGCACGGACGGTGCAGCTCACCGCGGGCAGGGTCCGCCTGGCGGATATTCCGCGGGAGCACGAGGAGTCCGTTCAACTCGAAATCGAGGACAACGGCTGCGGCATGGATGCCGCGACCCTCGACAAGATTTTCTACCCGTTCTTCACGACGAAGGAGACCGGCTCGGGCATCGGCCTGGCGGTTGCGCAGAAGGTGGTGGATGAGCACCGGGGGCTTCTGGAGGTCGAGAGCGAGCCCGGCCGCGGCGCCACCTTCACCCTGAAGATTCCCCTCCGGCCGCCCGAGCCCCAGTGGGCGCGCACGGCGCAGCGTGAGGCGCTTTTCGCCGGCAATCCCGGCGAAGCCCCCATTCCGGCGAACACGGTTACGCAAGAGAGTTTCGAATGACGAAGATTCTCGTGGTGGAAGACAACGACACGCTCCGGCGCGGCGTCGCCCAGGCCTTCCGGGACGCCGGGCACGAAGTGGACGAGCTGGCCGACGGTGGGGTCGCCGTCGAACGCCTGGGCGCGGCAGCCTACGACGTCATCATTACCGATCTGAAGCTGCCGAAGCGCTCCGGCCTCGAAGTGCTGCGTGCCGCGATACGGAAGGACGGCGGCACAACGGTGATCGTCATGACCGCCTACGGGACGATCTCGACCGCCGTCGAGGCGATGAAGGAGGGGGCCTACGACTTCATCCAGAAACCCTTCAACATCGAAGAGATGGAGCTGAAGGTGAACAAGGCGCTGGCCCATCGCCGCCTGGTGGGAGAGGTCGAGTTTCTTCGAAGCGAGCGCCAGAAGGATTACAGCTGGGAGAAGGTGGTCGGGCAGAGCCAGAGGATGCGCGAGGTCATGGACCTCACGCGAAAGGTCGCGCCGAGCAAGGCGACGATTCTCATCACGGGCGAGACGGGGACCGGCAAGGAGCTGATTGCCGGGATGATTCACGCCAGCTCCCATCGCCGCCAGAAGCACTTCGTCAAGGTCAATTGCGCGGCCCTCCAGGAGAACCTCCTCGAGAGCGAGCTTTTCGGTCATGAGAAGGGCGCATTCACCGGCGCCGACCGGCAGCGCATCGGGCGCTTCGAGCAGGCCCACGAGGGGACCATATTCCTCGACGAGGTCGGCGACATGAGCGGCAGCACCCAGGCGAAGGTGCTCCGCGTGCTCCAGGAGGAAGAGTTCGAGCGATTGGGGAGCACCCGGACGCTCAAGGTCGACGTGCGCGTCATCGCCGCGACGAACAAGGATCTGCAGGAGGCGATCGAGAAGGGTGAGTTCCGCGAGGATCTCTACTACCGGCTGAACGTCGTTTCAGTCCACATACCGCCCCTCAGGGAGCGGCGCGAAGACATCGAGGCTATCGCCGAGTTCTACCTGCAGCGGTACGCCACGGAGCTGAGCAAGCGGATCGACGGATTCTCGAACGACGCGCGGGCCCTTCTCCGGAACTATCCCTGGCCTGGAAACGTGCGGGAGCTGAAGAACGCCCTCGAACGCGCGGCGCTCATGGCCGAGGGGAGAACCGTCCAGACGCGTGACCTCTCTCTCCCGGATGACGGGGGCCGCGCAGCGCCTGCGGCCGGGATACTGCGCTTGCCTCCGACCGGCGTGGATTTCCAGGAGATGGAGAAGCAGCTCATCCTCGAGGCGCTCCGCATGAATAACTGGGTGCAGAAGGATGCGGCGCGGTTTCTCGGAATGAGCCGGCGGGTCATTCACTACAAGATCCAGAAGCTCGGAATCACGAGCGACAAGTGGCGCAAGAACCGCAAGATCCCCCCTGACGACGGATCGCCCGACGGGGCCGGCCCCGGGCAGCCCGGCTGACGGGCCGGTCCGCTTACCGCTATCCCCCCGCCCAATTTGCAGGAAATCAGGCCGCCCGCGGCGGCACATTGCCTGCTCTCCCGGCCCCCCTGTGGCCGGGGGCGGAAAAGTCATCACACCGCCTTGATAACAGAGGGATTTTTCTCGATAATGCCGGTCTTCCTGGCGGCGGGGTCTCCATGGAGAACCACCCGGGAGCCCCGCACGAGGGACGCCACCAGGGTTACCAGCGCCCGCGGCACGAGCGGCGGGCCTTTAGATGGGGAGGTTTCATGTTTGTCCCGAGTTTGGGTCGTGGGGCGGATCATCGGTCTCACGCCTGGGTCGTCCGCCTGCTTCTGGTGGCGATGGTCGCTCTCGCGGTGGGAGCGTGCAAGAGCGCCGAGGAAAAATTCGCGGACCATATGAGCCGCGGCGAGTCGTACATGGAGGAGAAGAAGTTCGCCGAGGCCGTCATCGAGTACCGGAACGCGGTCCAGCTCCAGCCGAACAACGCCGAGGCCCACCATCACCTGGGACTGGCCTACCTGCAGACCAATGATCTCAACAAGACTTTCTGGGAGATGAAGGAGGCTGTCCGGATCGATCCGAAGCTGATGGATGCGCAGCTCCAGCTCGGCAAGATCTTCCTTCTGAGCCAGGACTTCAAGTCTGCGAAGGAGAAAGCGGAGCTTGTCCTCGAGGCCGAACCCGAGCACATCGAGGGACATTTACTCCTCGGAGGCTCGCTTGCGGGCGAGAAGGATTTCGACGCGGCGGTGGCCGAATACGAGAAGGTCATCGAACTCGATCCGGAAAACGTCGTCGCTTACAACAACCTGGGAAACATGTTCTTCGTCAAGCGCGATTTCCCGCGGGCCGAGAAATACTTCCTGCTCATCAAGGAGAAGCAGCCCAAGGATCTCCGGAACCGCATCTCCCTGGCGAGCTTCTACCAGGAGACGAAGGATCTTGAGAAGGCCGAGGCGGAGTACATCGACGCCGTAAAAGATTTTCCTGAGGACTCCAACCTCCGGCTGCTGCTCGGCAACTTCTACACGACCAACGAGATGCCGGACAAGGCGGAAGCTGCGGTCAAGAAGGCCATCGAGGACCTTCCCAAGGACATGAACCTCCGCTTCGCCCTGGCGAATTTCTACGCGACCAGCAAGCGGAAGGAAGAGGCCGAGGCGGTCCTGAAGCAGACTGCCGAGATCGATCCCAAGGAGCCCAACCCCTGGATTGTCCTCGGCGGCTTCTACTCGGCGAACCAGCAGTTCGAGAAGGCGATCACGGCGTTCCAGAAGGCGGCGGAGGTCGACGAGGGGAACGAGGCCGCGGAGGTCAAGATCGCCGAGACTTATATAAACAAAGGCGACCTCGACACCGCCGAGGCGCGTGTCACGGCCATGCTCAAGGAAAATCCGAACAACCTCATGGGGACGTTCCTCAAGGGGCGCCTCGCCCTCATTAACGGAAACATCCCCGAGGCGATCCAGGCCTTCCGAAAGGTGGTCCGCGACAACCCGGTGAGCGCGCAGGCGCATTACTTCCTGGGAATCTCCCATCATCGCAATGGCGAGTTCGAACAGGCCAAGACCGAGCTCTACGCGGCCCTGAAGTACAACCCGAAGTTCCAGCAGGCGCACGTGGCGCTGGCCGAAGTGGCGCTCCGCACGCGGGATTTGGAGGGCGCGAAGGAGCAGGCGGAGGCGGCCCTGAAGGCCGATCCGAACAACGCCTCGGCGCTTCAGGCCGTGGGGACGGCCTACCTGCTCGAGAACAACTACGACGAGGCCGAGAAGTACTTCAAAAAACTTCTCGAACAACAGCCCAATTCCGACAAGGCGTGGTTCAACCTGGCGATCATAGCCGGCACGCGGAATGACATGAAGACGGCAAAGGCCAACTTCGAAAAGGCCCTCGAACTCAACCCTGAATATTCGGAGGCCCTGACCAACCTCACGAACATCTATATCTTCGAGAAGAATCTCGACGGGGCCGTAACCCGCCTCCAGGCCGCCGTGGAAGCCGCCCCCGAGAACGCGATCATCCGGAACATTCTGGGCGAGACCCTCATCAAATCCAAACGGTTCGAGGAGGCGGAAAAGGCCATTGCAGCGGCCCTCGAGAAGGATCCGGATCTCGTCATCACGCACCTGAACATGGGGAACGCGTTCCTGCTGCAGGATAAGAAGGACGAGGCCGAGAAGTGGTACAAGAAGGCGATCGAGAAGGACCCTGCCTCCTTCGAGGCGCAGATGTTCCTGGCCAGCCTGTACGAGGGGCAGGAGCGCTACGACGAGGCCATCAAGCACTACGAGAAGGCCGTCGGACTCAATGCGGACTCGGCGGTGGCGAAGAACAACCTTGCCTACACCCTGGCGGAGCACGGCGGCAACATCGACCGGGCACTGGAGCTTGCACAGTCGGCCAAGGAGCAATTCCCCGACAATGCAAGCATCACCGACACGCTGGGCTGGATCTACTACAAGAAGAACATCACCGAGACGGCCATCGAGCTGTTCAGCGACGCGATCGCGAAGGAGCCGAAGAACGCGACCCTTCACTACCATCTGGCCCTGGCCTACAAGAAAGCCGGCGATACGCAGAACGCGCGGCAGTCGCTGACACGGGCCCTCGAGATGAGCCCCGATTTCCCCGAGGCCGACGAGGCGCGCGGTGAGCTCGAATCGCTGAAGCAGCAGGGGGGGTGAAGGCGGTGAAGCCAGTTCCCGCGCCCCGCGGGAAGGTCATCGTCGTCATGCCCGCCTACAACGCGGCGCTGACTCTCGAGAAGACCTACCGGGAGATCCCCGAGGGCTCCTACGACGCTATCATCCTGACCGACGATGCGAGCGCGGACGACACGGTGCGCATCGCCCGGAATCTGAATCTCATCGTGGAGGAACACCCGATCAACCGGGGTTACGGGGGCAACCAGAAGACCTGCTACACGCGCGCCCTCAGGGAAGGGGCCGACATCATCGTGATGCTCCACCCCGACAATCAGTACGATCCCTCTATCGTGCCCGATCTGGTCGCCCCCATCGCCCGCGGCGAAGCGGAAGTTGTGCTCGCTTCACGCATGCTCGGCTCTCCCATCCGCGGCGGCATGCCGCTCTACAAGTTCGTGGCGAACAAGGTGCTCACCGGCGTCGAGAACGTCGTTCTGGGAACGCGGTTCTCTGAATTTCATACGGGATATCGGGCATTTAGCCGGGAGGCCCTCGAGCAGGTCAACTACTTCGCCAATTCCGACGATTTCGTTTTCGACAACGAAATCCTGGTCCAGCTCGTGGTGAAGGGGATGAGCTTCAAGGAAATTCCCGTGCCGACCCGGTACCACCACGACAGTTCTTCGGTCGGGTTCTGGAGGAGCTGCGTCTACGGTCTCGGCATCCTCGGAACGCTCGTCAAATATCTGTTGCACGTGAAGGGAATTCGCCACGATTCACTCTTCGACTGAGGCTGACCTCCAGGACGGCGCAGGTCCCTGATTTCCGTCTGTTTTTCTCAGCTATCTTGCTTGACATGGCGTGGTCCTTCGACTAAAAAGGGGCACTATTTCAGGAAGCTATGTATGGGCTCCGACAGGAAAGAGTGTCGGAGGGCGGTGGCGACGACACGATGCCGGGGGGGCGGACGCTCGGCCTGCCTTTTGATCGTCACCGTAAATTCAAAAAAGTTCCTCGATTTCGCCATAACGGAAAGCATGCGAGCACGCTCAACACGCGCGGTGCCCGGTTCGCCGATGGCTACCGCTCACGGAACGGCGGCGGCACGCCTCATTCCGCGCCTCTCGTTCGTGTGACACGCATGCAGAACTTCGCGCGCTGAACGCCGTTTCGGTCGCTCTACGCTACGGAACGCGTCAGACTCGATGGGGGGCGGGTTTGAAAAAGCATGTGATCGCGGCGGTGCTGGCCTTCTCCTTCATTCTGATTGCGCAGGGTACTGCCCGGGCGACGGTGGCCGACACCGTCGGCGTGGGCGGGAAGGCGGTCGCCATGGGCGGCGCCTTCACGGCGATCGCCGATGACTTCTCAGCCACCTGGTACAATCCCGCCGGCGTCACCCAGCCCTCCAGCATCCAGCTCAGCGCCGGCCTTCTCTTCATCAATTTCGATCTCAACATCGACGGTCATCCGCGCCCCATTGAATCCACGGGCGGCGCGTACGTCGGCCTCATCGTGCCGCTGTTCCACGGACGCGGCGGCCTGGGCGTCTGGGGTTACTACCCGCTCGATCTCCTTCAGAGGAACCAGTTCGTCAATCCCGCGGAGCCCCAGTTCGGGCTCATCGAGAACGCTCATCAGATCTTCGATCTGAGTCCGGCGCTCGGGTTCGACATCAATTCGAAGTGGTCGATCGGCGCGGGCTTCCGATTGCTGTCGAACCAGAGCACCAAGCTGAACCTCTTCCTCCCCATCGCCTTCAACGGGGCGGCGCTGGGAGGCACTGGCGATCTGCTGCCGGTCGGCGCGGGGCAGCTCGTGGTCGAGGCCGAGAACCGTATCTCCCCGAACGTCGGCATCCTCTGGCGGCCCTACGAGAACCTCAAGATCGGCGCGACCTATCGATACTTCCAGCAGCAGAAGTTCAGCATCGAGAACACGGCCAGCACGACCACCGTCAGCTCCAACCCCGTCGCTTTCGTCAACACGCTGCTCAACCAGGACGCCGCCATCATCGGTGAGTTCAGGGGGACGCAGTTCTACTCCCCTCATCAGGTGGCCGTGGGCATCGCCTACGATCCGTCGCCCCGGTTGACGCTCTCGGCCGATCTCGTGTGGGAAGGGTGGAGCTCGGCTAGCGATGGCCGCATCGAAGGGCGGAACTTCGAGCCTTTCCAGTTCGTTCTGGGGGCCAACAGCCCGCTCAACATCGGCTTCCGGCGCTTCATCAACCCCAAGCCGAAGAACATCTGGGTGCCGCGGTTCGGCTTCGAGTGGCGCCCGAAGACGAAGAAAGGGCCGCTGGGGCCCGTCGATTTCCAGATCCGCGGCGGATACGCCTACCGGCCGAGCCCCTACGAGGACAACCAGACCGGCACCCTGATGGTGGTTTCAGAGATTCAGGGAAACAGCGAGGTCGCGATCGTCCGCTCGAGCGGGACCAACTTCGTCGACGCCGGACGGCACATCGTGAGCGTGGGACTCGGGATCACCATCGACGACCCCATCGGCTGGGCGGAGAAGTGGCAGTTCGACTTCTGGTGGCAGCAGCAGATACTGCGTACCGACACGTTCACGAATCAGGTTTTCACCAACATCCCGCCCCAGTACGGTGAGTTCACGCAGTTCGGCAATAAGCTGAGGGTGAACGGCAACATCTCGGCGGCCGGGGCGTTCTTCACGGCGAAGTTCTAGTCCGCGCTGGGCAGGCGGGCGGCATGGGTTAGGAAGAGTTCCGGACTTTCATGGGGAACCGGCGCGGGCGATCGTCCCGACCGAGGAGGAGACGAGATGAGGACGGCGACGAAACGGACGATCCTGGCCTTTGCGGCCGCCCTGCTCGTGGGTGGCGCCGCGGGCGAGGCGCTCGCATCGCTCTCGAACACGATGGGCGCCGGCGCGAAGGCCACGAGCATGGGCGGCGCGTTCACCGCCATCGCCGATGATTTCAGCGCGTCCTACTACAACCCCGCGGGTCTGGCCACGGTAAAGCACCGCGAGGCGGTGTCGGGCTGGCTCTTCGGCGAGTCTTCCGTGCTGATCTCGGGTCGCGGCGACAACTATCAGACGAATGTCAGCGGCCCGGTTCTGGGCAATGTCTTCCCCTTTGAAGTCCTGGGCATGAAGGCGTCCTTCGGCCTGTACAACTTCTGGCCGAAGGACGGGACCCGCATCGCGCGCATCGAGAGCGCGAACTTTGATTTCGCCGGCGGCTGCTCCGGTGGGATAACCGGTAACTGCGGGGGCCTCGCGTCGCCCGGTGGCCGGGGCGTGAACCTGCGCATTCCCACCCGCATCCCCCAGTCGGTCTGGCTCGGCAACGAGCAGCAGCAGCACCTCGATTTCGTCGCCGGGCTGGGCTTGCGCCTCAACGACTATCTCTACGTGGGGGTGGGCCTTCGCGGCAACCTGAATATCAAGGGCGACGTCAACGTGGATTTTACGATGAACTCCACGGGGGCCGGCTCGCTGGCCCCGTCACCTCCGGGCGACGGGCAGTTCCTCGGTCAGATCGATGCCTCCCCGACCTTTGGCTGGATCATCGGGGCGCTCATCGACACCCAGAAGGGGCTCAAGATTGGTGCCAGCTGGAAGGAAGAGGCGCGCACCACCTTCCGCCAGAACCTCAACTCGCGGACCGGTCTCCCGACGACCGGCGCGCTCTCGATCGTCATTCCCGTCCAGGGGCGCCTCTCCGTCGACACCTTCTTCCAGCCGCAGGAGGCGACCTTCGGCCTGGCCTACGACGTGAATGATCGCCTGAGCGTCGCGGCCGAGGTGGGCTGGCAGCAGTGGTCGAGGTACCGCGGCAACACGCTGAATGGGACCTTCCAGGGAATTCAGTCCTTCGTCGTCCCGCCGAACCAGGGCCCCACGGGGACCGGGACGGTCAATTTCCTGCCGCAGCCGAACAATGCGATGCGCAACATCTGGATCCAGCGTTACGGCATCCAGTACCAGCTGAAGCGTGTGTGGCGCATCCGCGCCGGCTTCGCGCGTATTCCGAGCGTGGTCAAGGATCCGCACTCCGGCGTGCAGACGCGCATCAACGACGTCAACGGCAACCTGCTGGGTTTCGTCACGGATGAGCCGGCTGCGGCCGATGCCGACAAGCAGATCTGGTCCCTCGGCATGGGGATCGAGCAGGACGACCCCTTCGAGTGGTTCGAACTGCCCACGACCATCGACGTGACTTACCAGTTCATCAAGCTCCAGCCCACGTCGTTCAAGACGGTCGATCCCAACAACCCTCACGGAAACTTCAATCTCGAGGGGGATCAGTGGATCCTCTGGTTGACGAATACGGCGCGGTTCTAGGCGGGGCGGCATGGCAGAGGCGGGTGCGGCGCCTGTGAGAACGCAGATGTCACAATATGGGAAAATGTTTTCTCCGGGGTGACGGCAGCGCGAATCAATCGACCGGGGTGGGTAAGGAGAAATCTGAATAAACTCAGATACTTACAATGATTTTAAAAACCCCCCAGAATTGGAACGCGGTTTGCATAACTCTCTGCCATCTATTATTATACCCGTCGCCGTTCTCCATCGGTCAAGCGGGAAGGGTAATGCTCCGGCCGGCATTCCGGGGCCCTGCTGGCCAGGGCGCTTCCGGCGCCGGCGCCATCCAGGCTGACGCTCACGCCGCTCACCAAAACCCGCCGCTCTCTTTATCCAGTTGGCCTCGGCCATCCGAAGGCAACCTGCTCGACAAAAGCCCTGCGTCGGGGTCAACCGACAGGGCAAGCCAGGGGGTTCCATGATCGGGAAGCACAGTTGGCGCGAAATCGTCTTTCTGACCGCGGGCGCGGCGGCCTGTCTGGTGCTCGCAAGCCACCCGGGATCGATCGGCGACGGTGAGGCCGTTGCGGGCAGCCGGGTCAAGGCGGAGAAGCTGTACAACTACCGCATCCTGGCGGGCGGCCTCGGTACCCCGACTGACGTCAGCATGGTGAACCAGGTCATTCCCCGGTTCAGCATGTACTCGAACCCGACGGTGCCCCTGATCGAGGTGCTCAACCGGACCGACCTCCTGGTGACGACGAACAACAACTTGAGCGGCCTGCCGCCGGTTCCCGGCTTCCCTCCGGGTGCTGTCGTTCGCGTCCAGCGCCCGACGTTCCCCAATTCGCAGAATCCGCCCCCCGACAACAACGGCGACGGCCTCTCCGACAACGTGACGATCTACTCGGAGAACAACGCGAACTTCCTGCTCGGCAACGATCCGACGGTCATCACCCCCGGCAATAACACCGTTCTCGAGACCCAGAAGGCCGGGGACGACGTCCAGTCGGGCCAAACGGTCGTCGTGGGCGTAAACGGCATTGCTGAATCAGGCCGCTGCGGCGACGACGTGCAACTCGTGAACGTGGGCAACGCGACGGCCGCCGCCACAACGCCGATCGTGGGTCCCGGCGCCAACGGCATTCTCGAGACCAACCCCTGCACCACCTTCTTCTGCGACGACCTGGTGGGCCCCAACGGCGGATGCGCGCTGAACAATATCTGCGCCGGGCCGAACCAGCAGTCCCAGAGCGGCCGCGCGGGCGACGACGTGCAGGCGCTTCCCTGCGTGGCGCGTTTCCTGCAGCCGACCAACATCGTTCTGAACGGCGGCGGCCTGACCAGCCAGGCCACCGGCAACCGGCTCCTCGAGAGCCCGGTCGGCGGCGACGACGTGCCCGTGATCCTTTCGGGTGGCGACGCCGGAACCGGCGTCGGGGTGAACTTCGACTCAGACACCACGGCCTGCCAGTCTCCCACGGGTGTTCCCATTGCCCCCTGCGACGACGTGCAGTTGGTCGCCGTGGGAACGATCGTCGCCAATGCGAATATCGCCGTGGTCGGGCCCGGGCTCGACAACATCCTTCAGACCCCGCCGCGATCCTACGTTCGCGCCGGAACTGATCTCGACGCCGACACCGCGAAGTGCCAGAACGCCGCGGGCGTGCCCCTCACCACGCCCTGCGACGATGTGCAGCTCGTCGATCAGTTTACGGGTGGCCTCACCATCGACACGCCGATCGTCGGGCCCGGGGACGACAACATCCTCCAGTCGCTCCCCCGTGTCATCAATGCTTTCACCGGCGATCGCGACCAGGCGAGCTTCGACGGCACCGGCATCCAGGCCGGCGCCAACCGGACCAACGAGTCGGGCCCCCGTGAGAATGATGACGTGGCAATAGTCATTCCATCGCTTCTCTCGCCCAACGTGAACGCGCCCACGGTAAGCGCGCCCATCGGCATCGAGGCGGTGGTCACCATGTACCCGGCGGTCGCCAACATGGTCGATCCGGTGGGATTGCCCGAAGTCTCGGGCTCGGTGGCTTTCCTTTCCAACGGGAGCTTCTCGATCGGGTCGAACGGCGACAACCTGCCGAAAGGTGATCTCAAGCTGCTGGGCGTGGGCTTCGCCACGCCGGGGCCGAACCGCCTCGGGGTGATCTCGGGCCTGGAAGGCGCCGCGCAGAGCGTGAAGGGCCTCAAGACGGGGCTGGCCGGCTTCGTGTACGGCGGCTTCGGCTGGACCGACCTCTCGTTCAAGCGCCTGGCAAATCCGGCCCTTCCGCCCGACCTGAAGGACAACGTCTATTACGCCACCCGGAAAGACGGCGGGATCGTGGCCATTTCGTACCGGCGCCAACGGGTGAGCGACGTCATGCAGCCGGGTTTCATTGACGACCCCACGGGCCTCGCCTATGTCGGACCCGCGCGAACCCTGTGCATCGGGCTCAACTTCCAGAGCAATGCGAATTGCACCGCTTCTGGTATCCCCTTCAGCTGCTGCACGGGCGCAGGCGCCGGCAGCTGCGTGCCCGGGGCGGGTCTCGCCGCCAATTGCGGGGACCAGGATCCGCCCGGGACGGCTGCGGGGCGGCTGTACGTGATCGAGTCGAACACGGGGCGTATCGCCAAGGTGCCCCTCGAGATTATGAACACCACCTCCGACTTCGGTCTCTGCGTCCAGACGACGAAAGTTCCCCTCAACACGCCGCCGAACAACGAGTCGTTTCAGGGCGCTTTCTGCGACGTGCTGACCGGGCTGCAGCCCAGCGGCGCGAACTGCGGCGGCGGAAGCCCCTCGGCTTGCCGGACGACGGGAGTCGGTCTTCCAAACACGCGGGTCGTCGCCAACACCGCGGGCATCGAGTTCCTGACGCCCGAGCTGGTGTCCGATCCGGTGGCCCTGGTGGCGCTCACGCCCTTCCCGGTGCCCCATCTGGGGCGGATCACCACCGGCAAGAACGGAATCTCCGAAACACCCGTCGCCGGCGACGACATTCTCGTGGTGCCGGTGGGCCAGGGGTTCCCCAATGGACGCATGATCGACGCGGCGCTGCTTCCGCCCGCGCCCATGCAGCCGCCCGGCTTCTTCCTGATGACGACGCCCCTGGGCGACGATGTGATCATCGGCGGCGGCACCAGCCCTGAGAACCCGCAGCTTCCGGGCTCGAACCCGCCCGACACGATCACCACCGGGCCCAACGGCATCGCCGAAACGCCCGTTTGTAATCCCGCGGCGCCTGGAACCTGCACCGACATCCAGAACATTCCCGTCGGCCGGGGCGAGCCCTTCGCGCGGTCGATTGAAGCAGGCCCCAACGGCCTCCTCGACTCAGTCCCCGTCGGGGACGACACGGTCGTCGACAGTCCGACGCTCATGGTCGCCAATCGCGGCGGGACGGTTGTCTGGATGGATCTCAACGGCTTCGATCCGTTCACCCACACGGGCCCGCCGCGCATCTTCGATCTCAAGCTGAACGAGATCACCGGCATCGGCGTGGGCGACTATATCAACGGCGAGGGGTGGCAGGTGCTGGTCACCACGACGGACTTCGGCGGGGCGGTGGTCTCCTTCGATCCCACCCTCAACGACAACAGCAAGTCGCTGGCGGCCACGCTGCAGATCTTCACCGATCTGAATGACACGCTCAGCACAAAGCTCGACCCCAGCCAGGTCCCGATCCCGCTCCCGCCGACAACCCTTGTCACTGGCTTGACGCACGTCGCGCAGGATTTCTACCCCGGGCCCGACCAGTACATCGGCACGCCGGATGATCAGCATTTCGACAACCCGGCGCTGCTCACCGACCCCACCAACATCTCCTTCAACGCGCTGTCGGAGCCGAACGAGATCTCCGTGGACGGATCGGGCGGCAACATCTACTCGCTCGGCTCGCGGTCGAAGTTCTCGCCGGCCGGATCGTTCAGCGTCAACACGCTGAACACTCCCACCGATAACATCCTGAACGACGACCCCACGACGGACCTCTACAACTTCATCTCGGGGAACATTCAGATCAACGTCGGGCTCTACCCGAAGAACAACAATGCGATCATCGCGGGAGACGACCTGGTCGTCCAGACCACGGCGTGCCAGATGCCCGACAGCACGCCCATTCCGGGCTGCGACGACATCCAGCTCACGCTCGCGGGTGATCGGGTGTTCTCGGGAATCCGCGGCATGAACATCTACGCCGGAGCGAACGGCGTGGCCGAGAGCGGTCTGGGAGGCGACGACGTGCAGGTCGTCGCCGTCGGCCAGACCTTCAGCACGCCCGATCTGACGAGCAACTTCGTTCCCTACAAGAAATGGACGAAGAATGTCGTCGGGGTGTCGGCCGGGGTCAACGGTGTTCTCGAGACCTGTCCCCAGGGAGACGACACGGTGGGCACGGGCACGGCGGGTATCATGGCGCTCTGCCCCCTCGTGGTGGCCAACGTCGCCAGTTGCCCGACGGACTATCGCCCGTTAGGGATCGGCTGCACCGTTCCCACGGCTGCCTGCCCGGCGAACTCGATCTGCACGGGTGGCAACGGCATCGTGAACTCCGGCATTGCCTCGGATGACGAGCAGCTCATCGCGCCCGGCACAACCGGGCTCGCGAGCATGGCGTCCGTTGTGGCCCCCGGGAAGGACGAATTCATGCAGACCTCTCCCGGCGGCGACGACGTGCTGGACGGCGGTGTGCCGCTCCAGATCGTCATTCAGCCGGGCCCCGACGAAATTCTCCAGACGCCGCCAGCGCCCGGGGACCAGGCTGTCCGGCTGACGCCCATCGGCATCACCGATCTGGACGTCTTCGCTTTCAGCCGGCCGATCGAATCCCTCGAGACGGCGAGCATGCCCTACGCCTTCGCCGCCATCAACGGCACCGGCGTGAACTCGGGCGTCGTGGATATCAACGGCGGGCTCACGGCCAATGCCCTCGACGCGGCGGTGGATGCCGTCTTCCCGAACAGCTCGAGCTTCTTCGGCCCGAGCATGGAGTCGCCGACCGGCGAGATCGACTTCACCGTTCGCGACATCTCGCTCACGGCCTTCATCGACAACACGACGGGAATCGTGTTCGGACGAGGGGTGGACCGTAACTCCTCGCTGCCGGCTGTCTCACTCCTGTTCCTCGACGCTTCCCTTGCGCCGGTGAACAACGCCTTCGTCGGTTCGGTGATCATCGGACGGCAGATTGTTCAGACGCCCGGCAGGACCTACGAGCAGGATCGCCTGCTGAAGCAGCTCGCCAAGCTGGCGGCGAAGGCGGCGAAGGCGAAGAAGTAGAAAAAACAAGGCACGGTCTCCGGAAGGCGCGGCCAGGCCCGCTCGTTCCGATACCGGCAGAGAAGCGCAAGGCCCGCCCCCATCCGGGGCGGGCCTTGCCTTGAACAGAGTCTTCATGAGAAGCGTTTCCTGCCCCGCCTGTGACCGGCAGGGGGGCGCCGCCGTCATCGAGACAGACGTGCCGGGCCTCGGCAAGGTCCGGCTGGTACGCTGCGCGCGCTGCGGGATGGGGTATCTCGATCCCCAACCCGAGCCTGACGAGATTGCTCCGTTCTACGCCAGCGAGTACTACGGCGGCTCCGGGACGAAGTTCGTCGCGACGGTCGAGCGCATGCGATCGGCCATGGCGAAGCGAAGGGCGCGGCGACTGGCACGGGGGCTCCCGCCGGGCGCGCGGGTGCTCGACGTGGGGTGCGGTGACGGGAGGCTCCTCGAGGCCTTCGCCGCGCTCGGCTTCCGGGGGGTGGGCACCGAGCGGGCAGGGCGCCGCCCGCGGGCCCTCACCTCGCAATCGGACATCGAGGTGCTGGCCGGCGATCTCACCACTACCGGCCTCGAACCGGGGCAGTTCGATCTCGGCGTTTTCTGGCACGTGCTGGAGCATCTCCACGACCCCCTCGCCTCCCTTCAGGAAGCCGCCCGCGTGCTCCGCCCCGGCGGCCGGCTCGTGGTGGCGGTCCCCAATCTCGACAGCTTCCAGGCGCGCTGGACGGGCCGATCCTGGTTTCATCTGGATCTGCCGCGCCACCTGTTCCACTTCACGCCCGGCTCGCTCACCGCACTTCTCTCCCGTGCCGGGTTCCGGGTCGAGCACGTAGGCCACTTCTCTTTCGAACAGAACCCCTTCGGCATTCTTCAGAGCGCGCTCAATCGCCTGGGGGGCGGAGGCGCGCCGGTGAACCGCCTCTACGAGACGCTGAAGGGGAACACGGCGGGGGCCAGGGCGGCCGGGCGGCTGGCCGCCCGGGCCGCCTACTGGCTCGGCATGCCGCCGGCAACACTCCTCGCGACGCTCGAATCGCTCGTCCGCCGCGGGGGGACCATCGAGGCCTGGGCCGAGCGGGCCGGAGACGCTCCCGCCGATCGGCAGGAGGCCCGGTGAGCGCTCCCGCGGCCGGAGAGGCCCGGCGCCGCGCCAGGCGGCTGGGCGAAGCGGCGGCTCTGTTTGCGTTGACGCTCCTGCTCTACACCTCCCTGCAGGGCGCCGGGCACGGCGTCCTGTCCCATCCCTTCCTGAACTGGGACGACAACTTTTACCTGCTCGAGAATCCCCTCATCCGCGAGCTGACCCCGGAGAACTTCAAGGCGTGGTGGACCGGGGCCTACTTCGGGAACTACGCGCCGCTGCACCTCGGGAGCTACGCCGTCGAGTACGCGCTGCGCGGCGGCCCGGTGGCCGGCGGCTTCCACCTGACCGACGCCGTGTTGCACGCGGGCTCCGCGGTCTTCGCGCTCCTGCTCTTCCGCCGCCTGGCGGGGCCGGGCCTCCCGGCGCTGCTGGCCGCGGCCCTCTTCGCGTTTCACCCGGTGCAGGTCGAGTCGGTCGCGTGGGCCAGCCAGCGGAAGAGCACGCTTGCGATGTTCTTTCTGCTTCCCGCGCTGCTGCTCTTCCTCCGGCACCGCGATCGTTCGCCGGCCGGCACGCGGGGGCGGTGGCCCACGGTGTCATATCTCGGCGCGCTCCTCTTTTACCTGCTCTCGCTGCTGTCCAAGGGGATGGGGGTCGTGCTTCCCGTCCTCCTGCTGCTCCACGAATACCTCCTCGACCCCCGCCCGCGGCGGAGCGGGCGCATCGCCGAGATCGTCCCCTTTTTCCTGCTGGCGCTCGGGCTCGGGGCGGCCACCATCTGGGCGCAGCACGGCGCCGGCGCCGTCCACGTCGAGCGGCAGGGCGCGGGCGTACTCCTCACGATGGTCGTCGTCTTCGCGGACTACCTGCGGATGCTCTTTCTCCCCCTGAACCTGAACAACCTCTACTTCCCCGAAATGGTCGGATCACCGCTCGAAGGCGGCTTTCTCGCGGCGCTGCTGCTGCTCGCCGCCGTGCTCGGGGCGACGGCCCTGGCCGTCCGGCGGGCGCCGCGCCTGGCCTTCTGGTCGCTCTGGTTCTTCGTCTCGCTGGGCCCGGTGTCGAACCTCCTGCCGCTCACCGTGCTGAAGGCCGACCGCTATCTCTACCTGCCGAGCCTCGCTCTGGGAGGCATCCTCGCCGCCGCGCTCAGGCCCCCGGCGGGGGAGAGAGGGGAGCGCGTGGGGAGGGAGAGCGGATGGCAATCGCGTCAGGGGGCGTTCGCGGTGGCCGCCGTGGCTCTCTGCATGGCGCTCCTCACCTGGCACCGGGTCCCGGTCTGGGGGAGCGATCGGGCTCTCTGGACCGACTCGGTGGCGAAGGCCCCCCGCTCGCACATCGCCTGGGGAAGCCTGGGGGAGACCTACTTCGGGGAGGGAAACTACCCGAAGGCGCTGGAAGCCTACGAGAAGGCGGTGGCGCTCGAGCCACGCTACGGGCGGGGGTTCTTCAACATCGGCTTCATCCGGGTCCGCGAGGGGGCGCTGGCAGAGGCGGCGGAGGTTTTCCGGAAAGGGCTCGCCGTTTCGCCCGAGCCGCCGATCTGGAATCCGGGCGTGCGGGAGTCCTACGGCTTCATCCACTTTTACATCGCCGTGCAGGAGGCCGCCGAAGGGAAGCTGGCCGAGGCCGAGTCGCGCTACCGGCGTTCACTCGGCTACCGCCCCGTGTTTCCCGAGGCTGAGTTCAACCTGGGGCTGGCGCTTGCGGGGCAGGGGAGGCAGGCCGAAGCGTTCCGGGCCTTCCGGGGCGCGGCGTCGGTGAAGGAGGGATTTTACGAGGCCCACCGCGAGGCGGGGCTGGCCGCCCTCCGGGGCGGCGCGGGCCCGGAAGAGGCCCGCTACGAGCTGGAGAAGGCCCTGGCGCTGCGCCCCGAGGGGGCCGATGCCCCGTCGCTGAGGCGGCTGCTGGCGGACCTCGAGGCGGGGCAGAAGAGCCATTCGGAGTAACAGGTCAGTCGATCACAGCCGCCGGGGGATTGCTTCGTCGCTTCGCTCCTCGCAATGACATTATTTCGCATGTCATTGCGAGGAGGGCCGGAGGCCCGACGAAGCAATCCCCCCGGCGCTCGGCACCCCCGCGCTTGGCACCGCCGCCGTCAGAGGTCGTCGCTGAGATCCCGCCAGTCCGGATTGCTGGAACCGATCAGAACGAGCTTCCGTTGCCTCGAGCCCCCCTTCAATTGCTTTTCTCTCGCGATCGCGCTCTGGATGTCCCCGGTCATCTCAAAATGCACGAGCTTCTTGAGGTTGTATTTCTTTGTGAATCCGCCGGCAGTTCCGTTGATGTGTTCGTAGACCCGCCGTCGCAGATCACCCGTGACGCCCACGTAGAGGGTGGTGTTGTGGGTGTTGGTCATGATGTAGACGTAGTAGGTCTTGGGCATGGGGTGGGGTCTCGTTCGATGGGATTGCTTCGTCGCTCCGCTCCTCGCAATGACATGCGGGAGGGGCCTCCTCGCAATGACATGCGGGTGGGACAGCGAGTCGCATGTCATTGCGAGGCGCCCCGGAGGGGTGCCGAAGCAATCCCCCCCGCGCTTGCCAGCAGGGGCGTCAGCCGGGGGATTGCTTCGTCGCTGCGCTCCTCGCAATGACATGCGGGAAGGGGCTCCTCGCAATGACATGCGAGAAGGGGCTCCTCGCAATGACATGCGGGGAGGGGCTCTACGCAATGACATGCGAGAAGGGGCTCCTCGCAATGACATGCGGGTGATAAAAAACAGGGCAGCGGACGGGCCGCTGCCCTGTTTCATTTGTGTGCCCAGCATGGGCTTCGACTTGGAGGTGCAAGTCCTCCGGGAACCTGGTCGCGGGGACCCAAGCAAACCGTAAGGCGGAGGTCGCGAGGCCGTCGCTGAAAGAAGCGGGGAGCGAAACCGCGGGCCGAC
>JAUYMQ010000287.1 GCA_030698575.1 Deltaproteobacteria bacterium | reverse complement strand
TCCGCTGGGAGAAGGAGCTTGGCAACTCCAACTCAACGTCGGTTACAACCGTTCGACGCAACGATGGGATCCCTTCTGGAAGAAAGAACGGCGAGCCCGTTTGTACGAGTTGAGCAATCAGATGGTTCTTACCAGAGGGGTATCTGACGATCTGGACTTGGCCATCGGGTCCGGCTACTCGTGGCTGGCCGATGATGAAACGGGTCTCCGATCGGGGCACGGGCTGACGGACCTCGCGGTCTCCGCGAAGTGGCGGTTCTTTGAGAACGAGGCTTGGAGAGTAGCTCTTGCCTACGTTCCTACCCTCACGATCCCCACGGGGAAGGACACGTCGCCAGACCGCTTGGGGCCGAGCCAGGAGTTCTGGAGCCTGGATACTCGTTTCGCCGTGGTCAAGGACTGGTCGGAGCGATGGAGCACGAATTTCGACCTCGGCTACGTGGCGGTCTTCGGCGATCCCGTAGCCTCTCGGGGCAGCTTCGGTGCGAACCTGGCGCTGGGCTATCAGTTTCTCCACAAGCTTCAGCCGGAGCTGGAGCTCAACTACAGCCATGACTTCACGCATCGCGACCAGGATGCAGACCTGATCGCGGTGACGGTGGGCGCCGTGATGCCCCTCTCGGATCTTGTGTGTATTCGGACCGGCGCGCAACGCGGGATCGCGGGTCGCAACACGGATCAGAGCACCACGATCCTGCTGTCGGTGGACCTGAATTTCTGAGGCCGATAACGGAGGAAAAACATGTTCGAGTCGTTCGTCATCATGCTCCGGGAGGGAATCGAGGCCGCGCTGGTCATCGGGATCACCCTCGTGGTGCTCAAACGTTCGGCACGGCGGGACCTCGAGCGCGCCGTTTACGGGGGGCTGAGCCTCGCCATCGTGGCCAGCGTCGTTGCCGCCGTGGCTCTGAACGCTCTGACGATCAGCGAGGAAATCTACGAGGGCGTACTTTACTGGGTATCGGCCGTCTTCGTGGCGTCCATGATGTGGTGGATGCATCGCAAAGCAAAGAGCTTGCATGCGGAGATCGAGCAACGGGTCCAGCACGCGGTGGAAGCGGCGGGGAGCGCAAAGGAAACGTGGGGGCTGGGGGCCTTTGCGTTCCTCATGGTCTTCCGCGAAGGAGCCGAGACGGTGATGTTTCTCAGCGCCGTGAACCTGACGACGGAAGCGCTGCTGAGCTTCATCGGAGCGCTGGTCGGCCTGGCTGCGGCGATCCTCTTCTGTGTGATGTTCGTGCGGGGCAGCGTCCAGGTGGATCTGCGGCGTTTCTTCACGGTCACGACGTGGGTGCTGGGCATCTTCGTCGTGCAACTCTTGGTGAACGGCTACCACGAGTTTTCCGAGATCGGGATCGTACCCGCGACGCAGCAGACCATGGCGCTGGTGGGACCTGTGGTGCGCAACAACTCTCTCTTCCTCCTCGCCATCGTCGCTATTCCGTTGTTTATCTTCCTGAGCCGGAGACGCGAAGCGGCCCCCGCCCTCGAAGGGGCCTCTGACGCGGACTTGCGCCTGGCACGGGCGAGGGTGAAACGGGAATGGTTTTATCGGCTCGGAGCCGTGGTTTGCGCGCTGCTGGTGCTGGTCGTCGTGGGTGTCGCTTACGCCAGGGAGATGCTGCCCAAGGAAGTTCCCCCGCCGGAAGCTGCCGCCCGAGAGGGTGATGGTGTTGTTGTCCCCCTTCAGAAGCTAGACGACGGTAAGCTCCACCGTTTCGGTTTTCTGACCGGGGGACACATGGTGCGGTTCCTGGCGATGAAAGCCTCGGATGGTAAAGTACGGACCGCCCTGGATGCCTGCGAGATCTGCGGCTCCTCCGGCTACATCCAGGAGGGCGAGAATCTCATTTGCCTCAACTGCGGGGCCGTGATCAATCCCCGCACGCTGGGCCAGCCGGGCGGCTGCAATCCAATCCCGCTGGAGGCCCAGACCACGGCGAGCCACGTCCACATCCCTGTGATCGCGCTCGCCCGGGTGGCGGAGCTCTTCGGCGAGCAGCCGGGGATCGAGGAGACCTGCCCCGTGTGCGGCATGCGTTTCAAGAGAAACGAGTCTTCTGCCTTCGAGACCCAAAACGGCAAGACCTATTACTTCTGCAAGATGGAACGCTGCCGGGCCATGTTCCGGGAGAACCCGGCGGCTTACACCCGGTAGCGGGGATCAAGGGAAATGCTTCTCCGAATTCTCGCCCGATCACTGGCGCGCCGGAGGTCACGCAAGCTCCTGGCCGTTCTCACCATCTGGGTCGGTATGACCCTGGTGGTGGCGCTGATCACGCTCAGTTTGGACGTGCGAGACAAGATAAACCGTGAACTCTCCGCGTTCGGCGCAAACATCAGGGTCGAGCCATCCGCTGGCGCCGTGCCCGTAAGGGTGGGCGGTTACGAGTTGGCGCCGCGGATCGGGCAGATCTATCTTAATGAGGGTCAGATGGAGAAGCTCGAGACCCTCTTCTGGCGGAACAATATTCTCGGCGTCTTTCTCCGTTTGTGGGTCCAGGTGCGGGTGGACGGGCGGGACGTGCCGCTCCTCGGCATAGGCGCTCCCCATGGGAGCGCCGCAGCGGGTAGCGTCTCGTTCACGCCCGATTCTCTCAAGGGGTACGGTCACTGGCACGTGAAGGGTGCATGGCCACAGGCCGACGACGAGTGCCTGGTGGGGGTGGACGCGGCCCGTGAGCTCGGTCTCACACCCGGGGAATGGGTGAGGCTGACCCTTGCAGGTCGGACGCGTTCGTTGCGTGTCCGCGGTATTGTTGTAACCGGTGAACGCGAAGACGGGGCCCTCATCGCCTCTCTATCCACGGTCCAGGACTTCGCGGGATTGCCTCAAAAAATTTCCGAGGCGGACGTGAGTACCTTGACCACACCGGAGAACAAGTTGGCGGAAAAGTACCGCCTCGACCCCACGTCGCTTACGCCCGCGGAGTACGAGCGGTGGTCCTGCACACCCTATCCGGGGTCGGTGGCTGCCGCAATCCAAGAGGCCATTGGCGGATCGGCGGCACGGGTCGTGCGCCGGGTGAGCGAAACCCAAGGCGCCGTTCTCATCCGCATGGAGGGGTTGATGACCATTTTGGGGGGCCTCACCGCGGTCGTCTGTTGCCTGAGCGTGATTGGGGTTCTCACGTCGGCCGTCCTCGAGCGGCGCTCGGAAGTGGCGTTGCTTCAAGCCATCGGCGCCCACCGCCGTGACGTGTTGCTGCTCTTCTCCTGCGAATCAGCCGCACTGGGGTTGCTGGGTGGTGCGTTGGCTGCTGTGAGCGGACCGGTACTGGGCCAGGGGCTCGTGAACGCCGTTTTTGGCGGAGAAGCAGGAAGCCTGGGAGTGTTGGCGATCTTGTCACCGTTGCTGGGATTGATCGTTGCATGGGTGGCCTGCCTGTGGCCGGTGTCTCAGGTACTCCACCAAAGCACAGCGCAAGTGCTGCACGGCAACTGAGAGTTACCCATGCTCGCTCACATGGTTCGTAAGTCGGTCGTCAAGAACATCCGGACCTCGGTCTGGATCATGGTGGCGCTGGCGTGTTGTGGGGCACTCGTTACCCTCTTCAGCACCATTGCATTGGAGATCGAAGGGAAGGTGAGCGCAGATCTGCGGCGGCTGGGGGCCAACGCCGTCATATATCCGGCCATCCATGCGACTTCGGCCGCCGAGGGACTGGGGAGGGCGGGAACTAGCTGGCCGGTCGTGGAGGAGGTCGCGCGCCGCCAGTTCGCCAATCTTGTTCACCTCAGCCTTCGCGTCGGGCTCGTTCAGGGAAAACCGGTGGCTGTCGTCTCCGCGTCACCGGAGGGCCTGCGGGAGATGACCCCCTACTGGGCGGTCACGGGACGGCGGGCGACGGCGCCCGGAGAGTGTGTCGTGGGTCGGCGCCTTGCCGACGCGCTGGGGCTGAAAGTAGGAACGCTCGTAGGAGTTCAATGGGATCAGGGGGGGCGAAAGTTATCCCTTCGAACGGTGGGCATCCTGGACTCCGGTGACGAGGATGAAGCCCGCCTTTTCGTTACGTCATCCGTCCCAGAGGAGGCGGCTTTTCACTACGCTCTCCTCTCGGTCCCTGGCGGGGCGGCGGGTATCGGTCAGCTCCAGGAGGCCATCCGCGCAAAGGGCGTCGAAGTGCGGCTCAAGCCGCTCTACCGAATCCTTCATGGCGAGGAGTCGGTGTTGAAAAAGATCAACCTGCTGTCCGGCGTGACGCTCGTGGTTGTGGTTGTGCTGACCTCGCTGGGGGTTTCGGCTGCTGCGCTCGCCCGAGTGGCCGAGCGGCGCAGAGAGCTTGCGCTCCTTCTGGCGCTTGGGGCGAAGCGCCGCTCGATGGTCGTATTCCTGTTGGCCGAAAGCTCCGCACTTGGAGCGATGGCGTCCGTGGTAGGTTTCGCTGCCGGCACGGCGCTGGCGGAGGGCGTGGCCCAAGAGGTGTTCCACGCGTCGGTTTCGCCCCAGTGGGCGGCCATGGTGGCGTCCTTGCTGGTCACCATGTTCGTATCGGTTCTATCCAGCGCGTTCGGTTGCGGCCGCGCCGTTCGAATCCAGGTTGCCGCGGCACTGCGAGGAGAGTGATGGGGCAGGCAGCCATCCGTCTTGAGAACGTGAGTCGGGTGTACCCCGGCGGCATCCGCGCGCTCGACGGCGTATCGCTCCATATCGAGCAGGGGGAATGGGTGGCCGTGATGGGGCCATCGGGCTCCGGCAAGACCACCCTGCTGAACCTCCTGGACGGACTGGATAAGCCCACGGCGGGGCGTGTGCTCGTGTTGGGCACGGATCTTGGTCGCCTCGATCCCGACGAAGCTGCCACGTTCCGCCGGGAGAAGATCGGATTGATCTTCCAGGGGTTCCACTTCGTACCTTACTTGACGGCCCTGGAAAACGTCATGCTTGCGCAATACTACCATTCGATTGTGGACAAGAAGCAGGCCTGCGCCATTCTGGAGAGATTGGGAATGGCCGATCGAACGCACCATCTCCCCTCACAACTTTCCGGTGGCGAGCAACAGCGAGTTTGCATTGCTCGCGCTCTCGTCAACGAGCCGCAAGTTGTCTTGGCCGACGAACCAACTGGCAACCTTGATGAGAGAAACGAGGCAGAGGTTATGAACATTTTTCGAGATCTCCATCTCGAAGGAAAAACCATTCTCATGGTGACCCATAATCATGACATAGGTCGCAGGTCGGGGAGTCAGGTTCTTCTGAATCATGGAAGAATAGTCAGGCAAAGATTCACCGCTTGATCGACCGCTCGCCTTCCTTCCGGGCATGATCTCGCATGAGAGACGGCGTCGGGCCGCCGCAACGGGGCGCTGTGAAGGATGGTTTGAGCGGAACAAATATGGGAGCGCGCGGGGCCGTTTTGCTCGGACTTGGCCTCTGGGGGCCGGTGTGATATGTCCAGCCCCTGCCCGCGCGAGAGACGAAGAGATCTAAGCGCAGTTGTGGTGAACGAGATTGGGCAAGGACCGCCCCAACGCCTTCGTGGTGGATGTGCACGGTGAAGGCCACGTGAAGGGAATCGAGCTGTGGTCTGCAGGAAATCGGCGTGGAGCGGGGTGCCGATGTGTCGCTTTCTTGCGAGAGTAAGAGGGAAAGTCGCTCGAGGCGCCCCTCCTGACGGAGCACGACATTCCGATCCTCAGCGCTGCCGAGCTGTCGGTTTGGGCTTTGAACCGGGGAATGAGGAGGGCGCCGGCCCTGGTCGAAATCGTCTATCGGACCCCCACGTCGCTCCACCGGGGCTTATCGTCGGCAAGATTGAGAGGCAGGCCCGCAAGCCATGAAGGTCTTCAACGCCGACAATTACCCGCTCACCACCGCATCGACGAATTTGCGACTCGTCCTCACGTTCATGGGCTACTTGACGAACCTCCTCACGACCTACCGTCAGGCGGGTTTCGCGGTAGAGGGGATTTCCACGTGGTATCGGGACGGGGGGATGCTTCGGGCGAGATGCTCGTCTACCCGAAAAGTGTTAACAAGCCGATGATGAACCCTCATTCCGCACGATGAAGACCTTCTCGGCGAATGGTTACAGGCTCACCACGGCCAGTCCGAACCTCCGACTGGTCCTGACGCTCTTTCTCCTGTTCACCCTGCTCGGCTACGCGACGAACCTCGTCCTCACCTACCGGCAGACGGGCTTCAGCATCGACGGGATCACCAGCTACTACCGGGGGACGGTGGACGCCTCAGGCGAGGTCATTACCTATCCCAAGAGCGCGACAGAGCTCCTCATGAACGCGCATTTTCACCTGTTCATGATGCCGCTGACCCTGCTGGTGCTCTGCCACGTGTTCTACATGGTGTCGGTGTCGGACGGGCTCAAGCGGGCTCTTACGTGGCTCTCCTTCGCAGGCGTCCTGCTGGAGATCGCCGGGCCCTGGGGGGTTCGCTTCCTCTCCGCGGGGATGGCGCCCGTCCTGCTCCTGGGCCATTTTCTCCTGGCCGGCACGCTGGCGCTGCTCATCCTGGGCCCCCTCTACGAGCTCTGGGCCCGGCCCCACGTCCCCGCCGTGAACGGCGGCGGCCGGGGGCCACACCCCTAGGCGCCCGGGCGGAGGTTTTCCGTGGCCGGGAAGCGCTCAAGCGGCGTCGAGTGTTGCCGATATCCTGATCCGAGGGACCTCCGGGAGGAAGCGTCGATGATAAAGGACCCGACATGCCCCACCTGCGACGCGGAGATCCCCGTGAGCAAGGAGGAGGACGGTGAATCGACCTGCTGCCCCTACTGCGGCACGACGCTGAAGTTACGGCTCCAGGGAGAGACCTGGGAGGCCGAGGAAGATTATTGACCCGGGGCGAGGGCAAATAGAAAGAGGGAGTGGCGACTGCCACCCCCTCTTTTTTTCGTTCCGGTCTAGCTTAGTTCTCGACGAACTCCAGCCAGCGCTTCCTGTAGGCCGGGTGGCGGAGCTTCTTGATGGCGCGCATCTCGAGCTGCCGGATGCGCTCCCTGGAGAGGCCGAGCTTCTGGCCGATCTCTTCCAGGCTGTGCTCCTCGTTTCCGTCGAAGCCGAACCGCCACTGGAGGATCTTGCGCTCTCGCTCGCTCAGGGTCTCGAGGGAGTTCTTCGCGAGATCGAGCAGCCGCTCCTGATCAAGCGCGGTGGACGGATGCTCCACCCTCTTGTCGTCGATGAAGTTCTCCAGGCTCACCTCCTCGCTGTTGCCCACGGGAAGCTGGAGCGACAGCGGGGTCTGGACCGCGCGGATGATGGTCTGCGCCTTATCGATCGAGAGGCTGATCTTCTCGGATACCTCCTCCGGCGTCGGCTCGCGGCCGAGCTTCTGGGTCAGACTGGCAAAGGTCTTGTTGTACTTCACGATCGTCTCGTTCATGTGGTTCGGGATCCGGATGGTCCGGGACTGATCATGAATCGCGCGCGTGACGGCCTGGCGGATCCACCAGAGGGCATAGGTGCTGAACTTGTATCCCTTCCTCCAGTCGAACTTCTCGACTGCGCGGATGAGGCCGAGGTTGCCCTCCTGGACCAGATCAATGAAGTCCACGTCGCGGGTCTTGAAGTTCTTCGCAATGGCGATCACGAGCTTCAGGTTCGCGACGATGAACTGGTTCTTCGCGTACTCCAGCTCGCGGTAGGCCTGGTCGGCCTCCGACAGCCTCTCGCGCAGCTTCTCCGGAGTGAGGCCGACGAGGCTGCGGACCTTGGCACGCGAGTATTTCTCGCCCAGCTCGTAGGCCACGGCGATCTGACGCAGCTCTTCGAGGAGGGACTTCACGTAGTTTTCGTTGATCTGGATGTCGTCCAGGTAATTTCGCGCCTTGAGTGTGGCCTGGTCGGCCCGATCGGCCATCTGCTTGCGGCCCGCCTTGCTCTTGCGCTTGGCGACAAGGCCCCTCCGGGTGTGAGCCTCGTTCAGGGTTGCTCGCAGCCGGCCGAGCAGGGCTACGAGCCGGCGACTCTCCTCGAGCTTCTGCGTCTCGCTGTCGCCACGCTCAACGCGGGAGGTGATCTCATAGATGTTGACGTCGCCGGCCTTCAGGTCGTCGACGAGCGAGAGCAGCCGATCCGCCGTGAACGGAACGCTGATGACCACATCGCGGGTGACGTTGCGGCAACGTTCGATCTCCTGGGCGAGGCGCACCTCGTCATCCTTCGTGAGGCGGGGGCTGCCCCCGATCTCGCGGAAGTACTTGGCCAGGATGTTGCCGGGGAAGAACTCCGACTCGCCCGCCATTCGCGGCGCGGGCCGTTCGGGGGTCTCCTCGGCGATGATCGGGGCGTCGTCGGTCGAGTCGGAGGGGTCGATCTCCTCGTCGAACGTGCCCTCGTCCGCGGCCGTCTCGTTCTCGACCTCGGAGTCCATCAGCCTTTCCTCGAGAGCAAGACCTGGAACAGCCTCCATCTCGAGCGCATCACTCTTTCTGTCAGCCTTACGGTTCTTCATCGTCGTCGCTCTTCCTGCATGCTCCGCCGGGTCGCGCCCGTGGTGCGTCGCCGGGCCTTGGGGTGGGTGTGAGGTGTCTGGGGTCCTGCCTGCTTCGATCAAAGTAGTAAGTGCTAGATCTAATATCTTTAGTATTTTAGTCAGGTATCGGAGCCAAAAGAACACCCGACGCCATCGTGGTGGCCAAAACCTGCAACCCCTCGATTCAAGGGATGCCACTCACCGAAGGGGGGTTACAGAGTTTCTTGAGTCGGGACGCCGGCCCGGGCGTTTTCACTGGACAGCGGCGATCCCTCTCTCCATTCTCAGGACTTCCCTCAAACAGGCCCGACGGATCATGCCGCCTGGAACATCCTTAAGGGACATCAAGAGACATCGGGGTTGTGTCCCCCGCTAACGCCCGACGCGATAGCGCCACAACTCTCAGACGGACAAGCCTACGGAAAATTTCGCACCGTGTCAAGTTCGACGTCAAGTAGAGGTTGAATTAGACCATACAGGTAGTAATCCATGAATACTTTAAATTCCTGGTAGGGGTATTTGACAGAGGGAGCCATGAGATGGGCCTTCGGGAGCGTCTGGAAGAGGACTTGAAACAGGCGATGCGGGCCCGGAGCGAGGTTCGCCTCTCCACCATCCGCATGCTGCGAGCGGCCGTCAAGAACCGCGAGATCGAGCTGCGCCATCCCTTGTCGGACGAGGAGGTCCTCCCGGTCATCCGGACCCAGGCCAAGCAGCGCCGGGAGTCGATCGAGGCGTTCGAGAAGGGAGGGCGGCTGGAGCTGGCCGAACGGGAACGAGAGGAACTGAATCTCCTCGAGGGCTACCTCCCGCCGGCCCCCACCGAGGAAGAGATCGCCCGCGTGGTTGCGGCGGTGATCGCCGAGACGGAAGTCTCCGGCCCGAAGGCGATGGGTGCGGTCATGAAAGAGGCCCTGCACCGGCTTGGACCGGTGGCCGACGGCAAACAGGTGAGCGCCGTCGCCAAGCGCCTGCTCTCCTGAAGAGCCGTTCCGCCCGGCTCTCTAGCCCTTGATGACCGCAAGCGGGCGAAGCTCGGCCACCTTCCTCGCCAGCCCCGCTCCCTCGACGACGTCAACCACCTCAGTGACGTCCTTGTAGGCCTCGGGTATCTCTTCCACTAGCGTTGCCCTTCCAGCGCCCCGCAGGAAGATCCCTCTTTCCTCGAACTCACGCACAAGCTCCCGGCCCCGCGCAACTCGCCTGGCCTCGTTCCGGCTCATGACGCGGCCGGCGCCGTGGCAGGCGCTGCCGAACGTGGCTGACAGAGCGCCCTCGGCGCCGGCGAGCACATAGGATCGGCGTCCCATGTCGCCCGGGATGAGAACCGGCTGGCCGACCTTCCGGTAGTCCGCCGGGACTTCCCGTGCCGATCCGGGGAAGGCGCGCGTCGCGCCCTTCCGGTGCACGCAGAGCCGCCGAGATCGGCCCTCCACCTGGTGGGTCTCGAACTTCGCGATATTGTGGCAGACGTCATAGACGAGCCCCATCCGCAGATCGCGATCCGTGAGGCCAAGGGTGTGGCGGAAGGTCTCGCGCACGCGATGGGCCATCAACTGCCGGTTGGCGAAGGCAAAATTTGCGGCCGCCGACATCGCCGCCAGGTAACGCTTCCCCTCCGGTGAGCGCAGCGGTGCACAGCAAAGCTGGCGGTCCGGCAGATCGATGCCGTAACGACTTGAGGCCTCGAGCATGACCGAGATGAAGTCGTCGCAGACCTGGTAGCCCAGCCCGCGCGACCCGCTATGAATGAAAACCGTAACGTGGTTTTTCGCGAGCCCGAAGGCGGAGGCAGCGGCAGCGTCGTGAATCTCCGCGACGTAGCCGACCTCGATGAAGTGATTTCCCGACCCGACGGTGCCCAGCTGCCGCCTTCCCCGCTCGACCGCGCGATCCGAGACCTCTCCGGCATCCGCTCCTGCAAGCCTGCCGCCCTCCTCGATGTGATCCAGATCCGCTTCCGTCCCGAACCCCTGCTCGACGGCCCAGGCGGCCCCTCCCTCGAGCACCTGCCGCACCTCACGCGGGTCCAGCTGGTACTCCTTGTGCCCGCGTCCCACGCCAGCCGGGATATCGCGGAAGAGGGCATCCGCGATCGCTTTGAGGTTCGGCGTGATTTCCTTGCGCGTCAGGTTTGACCTGAGTAGCCGCACGCCGCAGTTGATGTCGTAGCCGACGCCGCCGGGCGAGACGATTCCTTCAGCAGGGTCGAAGGCGGCCACGCCCCCGATCGGAAAGCCGTAGCCCCAATGAATGTCTGGCATCGCGAGAGAAGGGCCGACAATACCCGGCAGGCAGGCGACGTTCCTCACTTGCTCGAGGCTCTGGTCCTGGCGAATCCGGGCGAAGAGCGCGTCGTCCGCGTAGACGATCCCTTCGGTCAGCATGCGGCCGGTCTGCGGGATGCGCCACCGGTAGTCATCGAGCCGCTCGACCCGGATGGGGGGTCTTGTCTTCTTCCCTGCCATGCTTTGCCCCGGACGTCGAACCTCAGACGTCGAAAATGATCGTTGCTTCCCAGCCGTCGCCGCTCTGTCGGACCGAGAGCTGGTGGTAGGTCACGGCCTTGATGGCAGTCCGGAAGGGGTGCCGTGCGTTCCGGTCAGCCGCGCCGTAGGTGAAGGCCTCGCCAAAGGCCCGGCCCTCCAGGCTGAGAGCGCCATCCATCCGGACTGAGAAACGCCGGAAGACGAGCCCGTCGATCTCGAACCAGGCGAGGATCTCCGTGAGCCAGCGGACCAGGAGCTGCTCGGGGTCCGGCGCGCTCAGCACGACCCTGCGCTCTTCCCGCTCCTCGACGGTTTCCCGATCGGTGATGAGATCGCTCAAGGCCTCCGCGGCGATTTCGAAGAGCGCCTCGAGGCTGTCGCCGTGGACCACGACGCCCACGTCGGCGGTGTGATCCAGCCAGCGGTATCCGGATTTCTCTCTGCTCACGGCCAGCCTCGCTTCTTCGTCCCGAGGGCGCGCGCGGGGCTCCCCGGGGCGTCAGGTCTATGGTAGTCTGAATGGCGCTGCACGGATCAAGGCGGCCCCCCCGGCGCAGAGCTGCCGTTGCTTGTCAGGCACGCCGATCTAGGAAGGGGAGCAGTTCCTTGAAATCACTCGTGAAACCGCTCGGACGTCTTCTCACGCTCACCGCCGCCGCCCTCACTTTTCTGGGCGCTGAATCGATGGACGCCCCTCCCAGGGAGAACGTTCGGTATCACGGCTTCGCCTTCCCGGGCTCGGGCCGCCCCACGATGGTCATCGGGGAGCTCAAGGTCTACCGGGCGCAGCCGGGAGAGACGTTCCTCGACATCGGCCGGCGTGAAGACGTCGGAATCGGCGAGATGGAGATCGCCAATCCTGACGTCGACCCCTGGCTTCCCGCCCTGGCCCCCTACGTCCTCGTCCCCAGCGCATTCATCGTTCCCCAGGGCGCCCACAAGGGCATCCTGATCAACGTGCCGGAAATGCGGATGTACTACTTCCCCGGCCCGAAGGGGATCGTCTCGACGTTCCCCCTGGGACTCGGGCCCTACGACTGGCAGACCCCGCGGGGCTTCTTCAAGGTGTCGCTGAAGGAAACCAACCCGACGTGGCGCGTCCCTCCCTCGATCCAGAAGGAGATGAAGGAACCCGTGGCGGTCGTGCCTCCGGGCCCCGCCAATCCTCTGGGAAAGTATCGCCTCGTCCTTTCAATTCCGGGCTACGGCATTCACGGCACGAACAAGCCCTGGGGCGTGGGGCGGTACTACAGCCACGGGTGCATTCGGATGTACCCCGAGGACATCAACTACCTCTACGCTCGTGTGGAAAGAGGGTACACCGTGGAGATCGTCTACCAGCCGGTGAAGGTCGGCCTTTCGGGCTACGATGTTTTCGTGGAGATCCATGACGATCCCTACGGCCTCCTTCCGAATCGGGAGGGAGAAGCCTGGCGGCAGATCGAGGAGCTGGGGGCGACGGGGCGGGTGGATCGCGAGCGACTCCGGCGGGCGATGCGCAATCAGCGCGGCATTCCGGTCAACGTGACGAAGGGATTCGGGGAAGTGGAGCTTCCGGAGCTGACCGCCCTGGCCAGGTGATCGGATCAAGAAAACCCAAAGCCCCCGCCGTTTTGCGGCGGAGGCTTCGGAATTCGTAGGTGGTTACCCAGCGGAACGTTTTTGCTCCGCTTATTTCCTCTGGAGCTTCTCGAAGATGGCCTCCGCCTTCGCGGCGGCATCTTCGGCCCTGGCGGCTGCAGACTCTGACCGGCTGGCTGCACTTTCCGAGCGCTGCGAGGCTGCCATGGAGTCCGCCGCGGCTTTCACGGCCTCGTCCTTGGCGTCCCGGGTCTCCTTCCACTTCGCACAGCCGAAGGAGAACGAGGAGGCCAGCAGGATTACAGCCATCATTGACAGTGTCTTCGACCTCAAATAGGTTGACATCGGTTCTACACCCCCTTTCATGAAATGGGCCGCGATCATAACAAACAGTCAATAGTGTGTATAGAGTAAAAGTCTCGACCGGCCGGTCCCCCGCCGCTCACCTCTCTCAAGGCAAGCGAGTCTATCCGGGATGAGTGGAACGACCCGACCAGCGCGCTATCTCTGGCTCCTTCTCGGCTGCGCCGTGGGCGCCCTTCTCAGCTTTTCGTCCTCTTCCCGGGTGAGCGCGGGAGGCGAGGTGCTGGCGGCGGCCCACAGACGCCCCACCGTCGTGGTCTACAAGGCCAAGCGCCAGCTCCTCTACTTCGAGAACGACATCCTCAAACGCCGCTTCCCCATCGTGCTGGGCAAGAAGCCAATGGGGACGAAGGAGCGCCAGGGGGACAACCGGACCCCGGAGGGCGAGTACTACATCACGAACAAGACCACCCAATCCCGTTTCCTCCGCTTCCTCGGCCTGAGCTACCCGAACCTCGACGACGCCCAGCGCGGCCTCGTGAGCCGGATCATCGATCGGGGACAGTACGAGCGGATCAAGGAAGCGATCAACGGGGGCGCGAAGCCGCCCTGGGGAACGGGCCTGGGTGGCTACGTCGGGATTCATGGCGAGGGGGAGTACCGCGGCTTCACCCGGCGTCACCGCATCAACTGGACCGAGGGGTGCATCTCGGTCTCCGACGAAGACATCAGAATTCTGTATGATTTCGTAGCTGTAGGCACGCCGGTCCTGATCTTTCCCTAGCGCCCGCTTTCCGCCGCTCTCTCCTCCGTCGCCCGCCACCGCTCATACTCTTTCCAGTCGATCCGCCAGCGGGTCCCTTTGCGCGCGGCCCTTGCCTCGCGCCACCAGAAACGTGAGCGGATGATCTCCTCTAGCCGCCGGGAGAGGGGACGGATCATCTCGCTGGGGCTCCATTCAGCCGGGGCGCCGGACTTCCCGCGCCGGAGGAATCCCCCGTCGATGGCGAAGGAGCGGTCGGCCAGCGCGCGCTCCTTCAGGTCGCGCATCATGGCCTCGTGCGCGCCCTGGCGCGCGGGGTGGAAGAAGACGTAGCGCTGCGAGTACAGGGCGGCGTTGTGATAGTGCTGCGGGAAGAAGAGGAGCCCGTCGAGGCGGTGCTCTTTCGCCAGGGCGTCCAGGAACGCGCTCACTTCGTGCCCGATGCCGAGGCCCGGGTGGCGTTGATCGGGGAGGCGGGGGCGGTCGGGCATGAACTCCGCGCGCGGATTTTGCAGCAGGGCCCATTCCACACGGAGAAACCGCATGGTTTGTAGCGGTGCCACGCTGGCCAGGCGCAGGGCGGGCGCGATGTCCTGGAGGCGCAGCCGGAACTCCATGAGCAAGGCGTCCGGGTTGGCCGCCTCGTGGTAGACCCGAAGCGTCTGTCCCTCCGGCAGCTGTGCGCCTATGTCGAGGTGAAGCGGTCCGAAGCCCAATTCCTCGAGCCTGGCCGGAACCCCGCGGGCCTCGAGGCGGGCAAGGGTGTCGCTTGCCGAGTGCACACCGAGGAAGAGGGTCGCGCCGTAGTGCTCGGTGAGCTGGGAAACGAGATCCTCGGCCCGCAGCGGGCCGCCGGCGGGATCCTGGGGCGGGGAGGAGCCGGTCTGGCCGCTCATGAGGGGGCCTCGGTGTCAGGGCATCTGGAAATCGAAGTTCTCGGGCTTCAGCACCAGGACGGGGCAGGGTGCTTTCCGCACGACCTTTTCGGCGGTGCTTCCTATGAGGACGTGCTTCATGCCCGTCAGCCCGCGGGTTCCCATGATCAGAATATCCGCCTTCTCGGCCCTGGCGGCTTTGACGATCTCGCTGAACGGGGTCCCTTCGAGCACGCGCGTGGCGATCTCGAGGCCCGAGGCGGCCTTTTCCGCCGCCAGGGCCGACAGCTGCTGCTCGCGCTCCTTGCGAAGGGCCTCGAGCAACTCCCCCGAGCCGGCCAGGGTGCCGTAAGCCGACCAGTCCGTGAGCAGCTCGACGGGAAAGTGGTAGATGTGCACCAGAACCAGCCGGGAGCCGAACTGCTTGCCGAGCTTCACGGCGTAATCGACAGCGCCCATCGCGTTTTCGGAAAAGTCGACGGGCACCATGATTGTGCGGAGGTGGAGATCTTCAGGATTGGTCGCGGGCGGGTTCCTATCTGCCATGAGGGCCTCCGGAAACGCCTCGACCCGTGCGTCGGACACGGGGTGCGTCGGGGACAGGACTGGCCTGGCCATCAGGAGTGCTTGCGACAGCATAACACGAAAGGTGGAGGCGGAAAAAAGCCTTTCAGGCGGACGGGGAGGGTGCGTTCGCGCCGTGGCCCTGAAGCAGGCGCGCTGTGAACCAGCCGGACACCTCGTCGAGCATGCGATCGAGGTCCGCCTGCCGGCTGAAGCGATGATCGGCCTCGGGAAGGATCACCATGCGCTTGGGTCCGGCCGCGGCTGCATGCAGCTCCCGGCACTGCTCGACCGGCACGAGAGCGTCCTTCGCCCCATGCACGAGCAGCAAGGGCGCGCGCAGGCGCGAAGCCGCGGCTACGACGTCCTGGCGGAGGGTGTCCTCGTAGAAGCCGTAGGGGAGGCGGGTTCCCTCCACGGTCATCCATCCCTCCCGCCGCCACCGCGCGACGCCTTCGGCATCGGCCCAGGCCGACCAGAGATTCCCCGGCCGGCCCACCGCCGCGATCGTGGCGAGAGCCTGAACGTCGCACCCTGAACCCGCGTGGAGGATCACGACGGCGCCTCCCATGCTCGAACCATAAAGCCCCAGCGGCAATGCTCCGAACAACTTCCTCGCCAGCGCCTCGGCCGCCGCCAGGTCGGCCACCTGCCGCGTGTAGGTCATCTCCTCGATGGTGCCTTCCGATTCGTAGCGCGAGGTGAAGTCGAAGCGGAGCGTGGCTACCCCCCGGGCTGCCAGGCGCTCGGCGAGCATCACGTGCTTGGGACTGTTTTTTCCGGAGAGCATGCCGTGGCTGAGCACGACCGCCGCCCGCACTTCGCCCTCAATCGGGCGCCCGACGATACCGGCGAGGCGCCGGCCGTCGGGGTTTTCGAACCGAACTGGCTCCTCCAGCAAGTTCTCTCCTCCTGAAACAAAAACCCGCGCGGAGCGCGGGCCTTGGAAAACGGAAGGCCCGCGCCGGCGGCGCCCCCCGGATGCGGGGCCCCGCCGGCGCAGACGGCAACGTCAGTCGGCCTGCCGCCGCAGGAACGTCGGAATGTCGTACTCGTCCTCGTCGAACGGGGACATGCTGAACGTCCGTGCCGACTTCTTCTTCGCCTCGGCCTCGTCCCGCTTGGTCCGCGCCAGGACGGGCGCGCGCGACAGCTTGACGCGGAGCGTGGGCCCAAACATGCCGGGGTTGTACGCAAGGCGCACCCGCGTCGCCTCGGGCAGCCAAGCCGCGTGCAGCTGCGGCTGCGAAAACAGCGCGCACACCATGGGCAATGGGCGCCGGGGGTCAGAGAAGGCCAGCAGGTTGAACACCAGCGTGGAGCCGTCCAGGAGCTGCGGCCGCTCGAATGGCAGCACCTGCTGATTGTTCATGCCCAAGAGCAGGGTGGGCTCCTCACACGCCGCAA
>JAUYMQ010000285.1 GCA_030698575.1 Deltaproteobacteria bacterium | reverse complement strand
CAGCGCGGCGCGCAGCCCCTCGAAGTTTTCATCCCCGACCGCGTAGATTTGCGCAAGCGTCGAGACGATCACCTCGCGCGCCACGAGACTGGCTGTCAGGCCCACGCCAATGCGCCAGTCGTATCCCAGCGGTGCGATGATCGGTTCGATGGCGCGGCCGATATGTCCGGCCATGCTCTGCTCGATCTGCGCCTGAGCGGTCTGCTGCGTGTTCATCCCGGGCGCGGCCTCCACGCGCGGAAAGCTCAGCAGGACCCAGAAGAGAAGCGAGAGCGCGAGGATGACCGTTCCTGCGCGAACGAGGAATGCCTTCACGCTTCCCCACACCTGCTGGGCGAGGAGCCTCGGCGACGGAAGGCGGTATGGGGGAAGCTCCATGTAGAAGCGCGCGGGCGTTCCCCGGAGCAACGTCCGGCTCAGCAGCGCGGCTGAGCCGAGTGCGGCAAGGGCGCCCAGCAGGTAGAGCGCGAGCATTACCAGTCCCTGCAAGCCCGCGAAGCCCCAGAGGCGCTCGGCCGGGATGAAGGCGGCGATGATGAGCGTGTAGACGGGAAGGCGCGCCGAGCAGGTCATGAGGGGCGCCACCAGGATGGTCGCCAGCCGGTCCTTGTGCGATGGGATGGTCCGCGCCGCGAGGATCCCCGGCACGGCGCAAGCGCAGCTCGACAGCAGCGGGACGAAGCTCCGTCCCTGCAGGCCCACGCCTCCCATGACGCGATCGACGACAAAGGCCGCACGCGACATGTAGCCCACGTCTTCCAGGAAATGAATCAGCAGGAACAGGATGGCGATCTGCGGCACGAAGACGACGACCGAGCCGACGCCTGCGAGCACGCCATTCACCCAGAAATCCTGGATGAGTCCCGCCGGAAGAAACTGCGCCGAAACCGATGCCAGCCAGCCGATGCCCGCCTCGATGGCGTCCATGGCGGGCGCGGCAAGGACGAAGATGCTCTGAAAGAGGGCGATCATGACGACCGCGAAGGTCAGTACTCCCCAGACCGGGTGAAGAAGCAGCCGATCCGCCCGTTCCGTGCGCGCGTCGATGCCGGCCGCGCTGGTGCAGACCTGCGCGACGACCTGGTCGACCCAGGCGTACCGCGCCACCGGATCGGCAACCGGCGGAAGGGTCTTTGGCCGCCACCAGCGCTCGGGTAAGGCAAGGGCCCTGCGAAGCTGCAGCATCCCGACGCCCTTCGTGCCCACCACGCCCAGGACCGGGATGCCCAGAAGCTCCGAGAGCTTCATCACGTCAATGCGCTGCCCTCGCGCGCGAACCTCGTCGATCATGGTGAGCACCAGGATCATCGGAATTCCGAGGTGCAGGGTCTCGGCCGCCAGGCCGAGGCTGCGGGGAAGGGTCGTCGCGTCCAGCACCAGGAGGAGGGCGTCCGGCCTCGCTTCTCCCGGATGCGTGCCTGACAGGACCTCCTGCACAACGGCCTCCGCCTGGCTTTCCGGCTCGAGGCTGTAGGCGCCGGGAAGATCGATGAGCTTCACTTCCCGGGGCTCACCCCGCAGGCGCCCCACGCGTCGCTGGACCGTGACGCCGGCGAAGTTGGCCACCTTCGCCCGGGCTCCGGTGAAAGCATTAAACAGCGTCGTCTTCCCGGCGTTCGGCGGGCCGATGAGGGCGCAACGGTAGGGCGCGGGCGCCGTGCCGGCGACGGTCTCCAGAAAATTGGGCGCGCCCGTCGATGCGGCGTTCATGGCGCGTTCTCCCGGACCACCGAGAATCCGGCCAGATCGGCCCGGCGCACGCAGACACGCGTCCCGCGAATCTCGATTTCGACGGGGCCGCCCAACGGTGCGAAGCGGATGATACGGACACTCGTTCCCGGCACAAAGCCGAGCGAGACGAGCCAGGCTGGCGGTTCGCCGGCCTCCGGGGCGTCGCACAGGCGGGCAGGGACCGCCACCGGGAGGGTGAGGAGCGGGGCGGATGGGCCGGTGGCTCCGGCGGGGGAAGCGGTTTTCTGCTGAGGATGGGTAGTCTTCAAGATGTCTTTAATCCAGACCTACAGCCGGACCAGGCCAGGGAGTCTCGAGGCGGGTGCGAGGTTCCTGACCAGAAATTGAAATTCAATATCATTTAATACTGCCCGGTCCGGCGCCTGTCAAGGGGAGGCCCTGGCGATCACGATCAGTTGCCCCGCCCGGGCGCCCCAAGTAGCCGCAGCCCATGCGCATACTTGACCTGCCCGCTGGGGTATCGCCCTGACGCGGGTCAGGGGGGGCTTTTGGACCTGGCTGGATTCCTTAACCAGAAGCGGCCCGATTCTGCCGATGGGTAAATAAGCGCCGTGCTGGGCCATTGTGCCCCAGCGGGGGATTACCCATGAGCACGCCCCGACACCGGAACCCGTTCCTCCAGGACGCGATCGAGACGTCCGTTGCACCGGTCCAGGAGGCCGAGGCGACATTTGCGCCGGGTGCCGATCCGGAGGTGCCCGCCAGGCGTCCGCGAATCCTGGTCGTCGATGACACGAACTTCGATCGGCAGCTCATTCGAGATCATCTCGAACCGCTTTGCTACGAGGTGTTCGACGCGAAAGACGGCCAGGAGGCGATTGATCGGTTCGAAGAAATCGATCCCGACCTGGTCTTGCTCGATGTCGAGATGCCCGGACTGGGCGGCTTCGAAGTTTGCCGCCGGCTTCGTGCGATGCCGCGAGAAGCTTTTCTTCCCATCCTTCTCGTCACCGGCAGAATTGATATCCAGAGCAAGATTGCCGGGTTTTGTGAGGGCGCAAACGACTACGTCACGAAGCCCATCCATCCGGTGGAGCTCTCGGTTCGTGTGGAGTCGATGCTTCGCATCAAGCGCCTGGAGGACAACCTGGCGGCCGCCAAGTCTCGTGTCGAGATCGAGAAGCGAAAATTGGAGATTGTTTTCGAGAGCATGCAGGATGGGGTCATCATCACCGGCGGCCGGAACGAGGTGAATCTGAACCCCTCGGCCCGGATGACCCTGGCCGCCCGCCTCGACGATCCGGATTGCGACTACAAGACGCTCTGCCGCGTGCTCACCTTCGATCCGGGAGCCGGCGCGAAGTCGGGCCCTGACGACGTTCCGACCGTCCGGGAGATCCACATTGGAGAAGATACATTCGGCGCCGTGACCAGCGCACTTCCTGCTCCGCGGGACCCGTCCCAGGCACGAGACCGTGCGGACGGCCGGCCTACCACCGCACAGAGGGGGGCCGTGGTCGTTCTCCGGAACATCACGAAGGAGAAGGCTCTCGAGAAGCTCAGAACCGAGTTCGTCTCCTATATTTCCCACGAACTTCGCACCCCCCTCACCTCCATTCGAAGCGCCCTCTCCCTGGTGCTTTCGGGCAGGCTGGGGCCGGTGCAAGAGAAGGTGAGCAAGTTCATCGGCATAGCCGATCGAAATTCGCGGTACCTCGCGAAGCTCATCGACGATCTTCTGGATCTTTCACGACGCGAGGCCGGCAAAGACGAGCTGAAGTACGAGCAGGGCAGCGTACTGGCGCCAATCGACGCCTCTATGACCTGTCTTTCGAGCCAGGCCGAGGCGAAGCGGATCAAGTTCGAGCGCGAGATCCCGCCGGATTTGCCACCTATCTATTCAGACCCGTCCGCCATCGAGCATGTCATGACGAACCTGATTGGCAACGCGCTGAAGTTCACGCCGGATGGAGGGGCGATCACCGTCAGCGCGCGCGTGACCGACGAGCCTTTGAAAAGAGCGCCGGAGCTGGGCTTCGAAGTGAAGCGGCATGTCGTGGTGAGCGTGGAGGATACGGGTGCCGGGATCCCCGCCGATCAACTCGAATCTGTGTTCGACAAGTTTCACGTCGTCAGTCATGGCGGCGGGATCAAGGGGACGGGGCTTGGCCTTGCCATCGTGAAGAAGATCATCGACTCGCACGGCGGCGCCATCTGGGCGGAGAGCGGGATCAAGCGGGGCGCCGCTCTCCGTTTCGCGCTGCCGGAGCTTTCGGGGGAGAACTTCTACCTGTTCAGCCTTCGCACGGCCCTCGAGCGGTGCCGGAGGATGCACGAGGTTCTCAGCATCGTGGTCGTGAGGTTCGAGGCGGGCGTGGCCGCGCGCAGAGCAGAGGGCGCGGCGGCGCTCGATCTGGCCTTCAAGGAAGTCCTATCGGTAATTCAGAAGAATGCGAAGAAACATGAGGAGCGGGTCTTCGACTTTCCTGCGCGGCGCGAGATACAGGTTGTGTTGCCCGGCGCGGCGAAGGCCGACGCTTTCCGCGTTCTCAGAAGCCTGGACAAGACCCTCAACGAGTCGGCGTGCGGGGAAGGAACGGCCCGCGACCAGCTGCGGTTCGGCGTTGCAACCTACCCGGACGACGGCATCACTATCCCCGAGCTTCAGGCCTGTCTTTCCGACAAAACGGGCCGACTGCGCGTCGTGGATGGGGGAAATTTAAAGGTGGATCTGGATCCGTTTTCGGAGCTCTAGCGCTTGAGCCCGGAGGAGAGTGGAATGGAGCCCAAGAAGATTCTGATTGTGGATGACGAACCAGACATTCTCGAGTCCCTGGGGTTTGCACTTGAAGCAGAGGGATACACGGTGGTCACCGCGACGGATGGCCATCAGGCCTATGGCGCGGCGCGCTTCGAGGAGCCGGATCTGATCGTCCTCGACGTGATGATGCCGCGGAAGAACGGCTACGAGGTGGCCAGGCGGTTGCACGAGGACGCGAAGCGCATTCCCGGCGTCAAACGCTGCCCCGTCATCATGTTGACGGCCCGGAATGTCGAAAGTTCCGAGCGCGAGGAGTTTCTCGAGACCTGGTCGAACGCCAAGCAGCACATCTACAAGCCGTTCGAGCTGGAAGAAGTCCTCGATGCGGTCAAAACGATTCTTGGCGATGGCTGAACCGGGGCGGACGAGTCGCCTTTCGGGCCTGCTTCATTTCGGTGCGCCCGGCGAGGGAAATCGATGGATATGACCAACAAGCGCTTGCTGGTGATAGAGGACGAGGCAGCCATTCAGCTCACACTGAGGACGCGCCTTGAATCCGTGGGCTTCACCGTCCTTGGCGCGCGCAACGGGGATGACGGCCTTTCCCTGGCGCGAGAGGAAAAGCCGGACCTCATCATCCTTGATCTCGGGCTTCCCGGGCGCGACGGATACAGCGTCTGCCGATTGCTGAAAGCCGATCCGCGCCACAAGGCCATTCCCATCCTGATGCTCACGGGACGGAGCAAGGAGGCCGATCGCGCTCGCGGCCTGGACTGCGGCGCCGATGCCTACCTGACGAAGCCCTTCGATTCAGCCGACCTCGTGGAAACCGTCCGCCGCCTGCTTCAAGAGGACTGAGCCCGGCCCGCCATCCCACCACCAGGCTGTCCGCGGCGGAGCCGGCCGGCGGAAACCACCTTCTAAGATTCCTGTTGATTTCGGATCCCGCGCAACCCATGATCCGCCACCGCCCGTCCAGTGTCGACAGCGGCGAAGGCGGCGCCGGACGTTGAGGCCTCGTGCCATGCGATCGGCGTGCGGGTCTGCAGCCGGCGGCTGACCGGCAGGAAGCAATCGCATCGTGAAGTTCCTGCGCGCCCTGATCTGGATCGCAATCGCCTTCGTCGGCGCGACCGCGCTCTCTGTTGTCGCCACCACCCGCGGTGAACCTCTCTCGAGCGCCTGGTTCCTGATTGCGGCGATCAGCATCTACCTCATCGGTTTCCGTTTCTACTCGCGCTTTCTCGCCCTGAAAGTACTGCAGCTCGACGACAGCCGTCCGACGCCCGCCCATCGGCTGCGGGACGGCAAGGATTTCTTTCCGGTCAACCGCTGGGTCGCATTCGGCCATCACTTCGCCGCCATTGCGGGGCCTGGGCCGCTCGTCGGGCCAATCCTGGCGGCCCAGTTCGGATATCTTCCAGGAACGCTCTACATCGTGATCGGCGTCGTTCTCGGCGGCGCGGTGCAGGATTTCATCATCCTGGTGGAATCGATGCGGCGCGACGGCAAGAGCCTGGGACAGATCGTGCGCGAGGAAATCGGGCCCGTGGGTGGCGCGGCCGCGCTCGTCGGCGTGCTGGCGATCATGTTGATCCTGATCGGCGTGCTAGGCTTGGTGGTCGTCAATGCGATGTTCGGGAGCCCCTGGGCCACCTCGACCGTCGCGGCGACCATTCCGATTGCCATGGCCATGGGAATCTACATGGTGCGGCTTCGACCGGGTCGCATCGTCGAGGCGACACTGTGGGGCCTCGCACTGGTGCTGTTCGCGGTCTATGCGGGGCGCTGGATCGACGAAAGCGCCGCGCTGAGGGTCTGGTTCGATCTCGACAAGCAGACCCTCGCCCTGGCGATCATCATCTATGGGTTCCTGGCAAGCGTACTCCCGGTCTGGTTGCTCCTGGCGCCGCGCGACTACCTCTCCGCGTTCGTGAAGCTGGGGACGGTGCTTCTCCTTGCGGCCGGCCTGGCCGCTGTCAACCCGCCCGTGAAACTGCCAGCGCTCACGGCCTTCATCGATGGCACCGGTCCTGTATTCGCGGGGAAGGTATTCCCCTTTTGCTTCATCACCATCGCGTGCGGCGCCATTTCCGGATTTCACGCGCTCATCGCCAGCGGAACGACGCCCAAGCTGCTCGATCGCGAGTCCGACGCCCGCATCATTGGGTACGGCGCGATGCTGATGGAGTCATTCGTCGGGCTCATGGCGCTTCTGGCCGCCGCCGTCATGGATCCCGGCGTGTACTTCGCAATGAACGCGCCCGCCTCGCTGATCGGCACCACCGCAGCCGAAGCGGCCACCGTGATCCGCGGCTGGGGCTACGCTCTGGATGCCGGTGCGCTTCAGGAGCTGACTCGTCAGATCGGTGAGCACTCGCTCCTCTCTCGCACGGGGGGCGCGCCGACACTGGCCGTGGGGATGGCGCAGATCCTTTCACAGGTTTTCGGAGGGGATGCGGTCAAGGCGCTCTGGTACCACTTCGCCATCATGTTCGAGGCGCTTTTCATTTTGACAACGCTCGATGCCGGGACGCGCGTCGGGCGCTTCATGATGCAGGATCTGCTCGGGAATGTTTATTCCCCGCTGGGACGCACCTCGTCGCTTTCCGCGAACCTCTTCTCGTCGGCGCTCATCGTGGGGGGGTGGGGTTACTTCCTCTATCAGGGAGTGATGGACCCCTTGGGCGGCATCAACTCGCTGTGGCCGCTGTTCGGGATCGCCAACCAGCTCCTGGCCGCCACGGCCCTCGCGGCCGCCACGACGATCTTGATCAAGTCCGGCA
>JAUYMQ010000270.1 GCA_030698575.1 Deltaproteobacteria bacterium | reverse complement strand
ATCGGCCTGCCTTCTGCCCGCGGATGGCGCGGAGCCGGTCCTCGATCTCGGGGAAGTCCGGCCGGAGCTCCAGGAGCTTCTCGAACCAGGGCTCGGCCTCCCTGAGCTCGCCGTTGTAGAAGTAGGCATAGGCGAGCACGTAGTAGGACCACCACTCGTCGGGCTCGAGCGCGATCGCTTTCTTGATGAGCGCAACCCCTTCCGCCTGTCGGCCAGCCCGGGTCATGGCGAACCCGAGGAAGCGGTAGATCTGGAAGGTCGGTTTGCGGGTCAGGAACGGCTCCAGGAGCGGCACCGCGCTCGGCCACCGGTCGGCGCTGTAGAAGTCGCCGGCCAGGCGGACCGCGAACTCATCGTCGTCCGGATAGACCTTCAGGTACTCCAGGGCGGTCGCCAATGCCTCGTCGTACCGCCCGCGCCGAAACTGCAGGTTGGCGAGATCCTTCCACACTTGTGAAGCTGTCGGCGTGACCTTGAGGATCCCTCGGAGGCGCCGCTCTTCGTCCGGCTCCACCTTGGCAACCCACGGCACGTTGAAGAACCCCCGCCGCAGGTCGACCAGCACCGCCTGCCCGCCCCACAGGGTGCGGCGTTCCCCGTCGTAGAGCAGCAGCCGTTCGCTCCGTCCCGGGTCACGCCACGACCGCAGGTCGGCCCACCCGTACCAATTCGTGAGCCCCGTGTCTGGCTCGCCGCCCCCGATAGCCAGGATGTCCGACGCCTGGGGGACGGCCGCGCCGGACGCCATCCGGGCATTGGTGAAGAGGAACAGGCTGTAGAAGCAGAAGGCGAGGATCAGCAGACTGTCAGCTTGCTCGATCCCGTGAATGAGCCGCCGGAGCGGGTCGTCGGGCGGTGCGCGTCGCAGCACTTCGCCGACCAGAACGAGAAGGGTGAGCGTGCTTAGCCCGACGCCGATCCATGGCAGGAACACGAAGACTGCCGAGCCCGGCACCCGGTAGGCCCATTGCACGTAGAGGGCCCACACGCAGAGTCCCACCAGCAGCAGATGCTTGATGAGGAGCAGGATCCAGCGGATCACTGTTGGCCCCGCTTGAGCGCGAGATTGTGCTGGATATCCCGCAGCCAGCGTCGCGCGGTGACATTGCCAGGTTCCATGGCCAGAACAGCGTTCACGCACCGCTCGGCGCGCTCGAACGCGGAGGCCTGCTGGTAAAGGCCGCACAGCGGCAACAGCTGGTCGGGCCGTTTCACACCCCCGAGGGCGATGGACCGCTCATGGGCAGCGATCGCCTCCGGGTAACGCCTCAGCCCATAGTAGCCGGAGGCCAACGCGTAGTACGAGTCCGCCCGGCCAGCATCAAGGCTGACGGCCTCTTCGAACAGCAAGACGGCCTTGCCCTTCTCCCCGGTCTGGAGCAGGGCCCAGCCGAGACTCACGAGCCGCGACGGATCGCGGGGATCGAGGGCGGCAGCCTTCTCGTAGGCCTCCACCGACAACGGGTGATCTCCAAGGACCCGGTACACGTCACCGAGGCGGCTCCACACGGCACCTTCCTCCGGCCTCGTCCTGAGGACCTCGCGGTACACCTGGATCGCCTGGCGGTAGTCGCCCAGCTTTCGCGTCAAGACGTCGTGGAGGCCGTCCGCGTAATATCCGTCTCCCGGCGCCGCATCGAAGGCCGCCTTCCACATCCGATACTCGTTGACGAGGTCGCCCCGATCGGAGTAGCTGCGGGCGGCCCACCGGTAGGCTTCAGCATTTCTGGGGTTCCGCCTGGTCCCCTCCAGGAAGCTCTGAAACGCCGACTCCCGCTGGCCCTGCTTCGCGTAGATGACGCCCATCGTGAGAAAGGCATCGCCGGGTTGATCACCAGCATCGATCGCCGCTCGCGCGTAGCGTATCGCGGCGCCCCCGTTGGCAGGATCGTAGATACGGAGGTACCTGTAGTAATGGGCCACGAGGCAGAGCGGCCGCTGCCCCGACGGGAGCCTGGAGAGGTCACCCGTGGTCTCGAGCGCGGCGAGGAACACCGTGATCCGCCGCTCCGCGCGGTCGTGGCGGAGGGCGCGGCTGACCGCATCGATGGCGCGAGGGTACTCGCCGAGCCGAGCGTGGGCCAGAGAGCCGAGCAGGCGAGCGTCGAATTGATCGGTCTCCTTCTCGAGCACTTGGGCGAGGTAGTTCAGGGCTTGACGCGGCTCGCCCTCGGCCAGCGCGACCTCGCCCAGCGTCAGCAGAGCCTCCTTGGCAAGCGGCCCCGCCACCTGCTCCCTGGCGATCGCCTTCGCCCTGACAAAGTCACCCTCGATGAGCGCCCCCCAGGCGGGTTCAACCTCCTCGCGGGTCTGCTGCACAACGTCCTTTAGGTGAACACGATACGATCGCGCAGCGCCGCTGTAGTCGCCAACCAGGTAGAGCGCGAGTCCCCGGAGGCCGACCGACGACATCAGGAAGAACCGCGGGTCCATCGCCGACAGCTGCCGGAAGAGGCCCCAGCCCAACACCAGGATCGCGACGGCGATCACGACCCATGTCCGAAGGCCGATCCGAGTGAACGGGTTCCTCATCCCTGCCCCCCCTGCGAGCGTCGGGCTGCACTCGCACGCGATTCTAGTCGAAGCGGCGCGACGGCGACAGCGCGCTCAGCGGCGGGCAAGCGCAGGCCCCCCGCCCGCCCGGCGGTCCCGACGCGCCGGGTGTCCACGTGCGCGGCGCGGGCCCGTGGAAGGCCTGGGGCCGGGCACAGGGCCACGACGAACAGGCCCCAGATCAGCGGGTATTCGTCCTCGCAGGCCAGGACCTACGCTTGTCCGAGGTGCTCACCAAGAGCACGGCCAGGGCTCGCCGCTGGGCGGGCAGAATCCCCGAGCGCGCGTGGACTGGGTGTGGTGCGAGCTGTCCAACTCCCCCCATTCGCTGACCTTCCGGGAGCTGGGGGAGCCGGTGGTCTGCTCTTGACTCGCCGGCGGGCCTGCCTCTAGGATAGCGACGCCCTTCACCGACACCGTCGCCACTCGAGGAGGCCCGCGCCATGAGCAAGAAGGTCGAGATCCAGCCCTCTCCCGTCACCCGCCGCGCATTCCTCAAGGCCGCCTCCGGCGCCGCCGCAGCCGCCGCCGTGGCCGGCCCCTTCCCCGCGACCGTCAACGTCGCCCGCGCCCAGAGCCGGGAGATCAAGGTCGGCATCGTGTCGGCCTACTCGGGCGTGTTCTCCATCATCGGCAAGCGTAGCGAGCTGGGGATCCGGCTGGCCTTCGAGAAGAGCAAGTACCGCGACCGTGTGAAGTTCTTCATCGAGGACAGCCAGGTCAAGCCCGACGTGGCGGTCCAGAAGTCGCAGCGCCTCGTCGAGCGCGAGGGCGTGGATGTCCTGGTGGGCCCGGTGGCGGCGCACGAGGCGCTGGCCGTGTCCGAGTACTGCAAGAACAAGAAGAAGCTCATGCTCCTCGTCTATGGCGGCAACGTGAAGATCGCCGGGGACAGCTGCAGCCGCTACACGTTCATGGTCGGCCACACCATCTGGAGCGTCAGCGCGCCGGTGGTGCCGTGGATCCTGGAGACGCTCGGCAAGGACGTGTTCCTGATGGGCTCGGACTACATCACGGGCAAGGACATCGTCCGCTGGATGGACGAGGGCATCAAGAAGGGCGGCGGCCGGGTGGTCGGAACGGCCTTCCCGCCGCTGGGCAATGCCGAGTTCGCCCCGTACATCGCCCAGATCAAGAACGCGAGCCCCCGGCCCAAGGTCCTCACCGGCTTCATCGGCGGCAGCGACCTCGTGGCCCTCGCCAAGCAGTTCGACGAGTTCGGCCTCAAGCGCGAGGGCATCGCCATCGTGCAGACCATCGGCGGCTTCTCCGACGTGCAGGCCAAGGCCATCGGCGAGGCTGGCGTCGGCCACTACGACATCATCCACTACTCTCACTGGCTCTCGCACAAGGAGAACCAGGACTTCATCGCCGACTTCAAGAAGTTCGCCCCCGAGGAGCTGGTGGACGACCCCCACGCCCTCGGCTACGACGTGGGCACCTGCCTCGTCCACGGGCTGGACGCCGCCGGCGGCGTCCCGGACAACGAGAAGATGATCGACGCCATCGCCCAGCGGCGGTGGGTCGGGCCCCGCGGGGAGTGCTCCTTCGGCCCGAACCACGCGATCCGTCACCCCACCTGGGTGCGCCAGATCCAGAAGGTCGGCAGCGAGTACCGCTCCGTCCCCGTCAAGTCTCTGGGGCTGACGGGCACGCCGGGCGATGCTGCCGGACCCGGAGGCCTCTGCAAGCTGTAGGGCGGGGCGGGCCCGCGTGGCGTCCCCCGAGGTGCTCCTCACCAACCTC
>JAUYMQ010000269.1 GCA_030698575.1 Deltaproteobacteria bacterium | reverse complement strand
GCGCCTTGTCGATCGAGTCGAATGGAACAAAGTCCGATAGCCCCTTCTTCGACTGCACCAGCGTTATCGCCGCCGTCAGCGTCGTCTTCCCGTGGTCCACGTGACCAATCGTCCCCACGTTCACATGCGGCTTGTTACGCTTGAACTTCTCCTTCGACATCCTCTCTCTCCTCGAAGCATCCGGGGGCTGCGCCGGGGCAGCCCGACGGGCCGCGCGCCGAGGCGCCTGGACGTAAGGATCGCCGAACTGCTCGCTGTCCGGCGTCGCGTGTCAGAATCAACGGAGGCCGGGCACGCCGGCCCGTGCAGACTCTCTTTGCTCGGTATCCCGATTAACCATCGAGCCGGGGGCCAGCCGCCCGGTGGCTTACGCTGGAGCCCTCGACCGGAGTTGAACCGGTGACCTCGTCCTTACCAAGGACGCGCTCTGACCAGCTGAGCTACGAGGGCGACCTTTACTGGAACGCCAATGCCATCGCCCGGGAGCGACCTGCGGGGTTCCATGTCAGAAATTTGGAGCGGGAAACGGGACTCGAACCCGCGACGTCCAGCTTGGAAGGCTGGAGCTCTACCAGCTGAGCTATTCCCGCCCGAACCGCCCCGCCGGGGGGGCGTGCTCTCAAACCGGATGAAAAAGTTTCGCCGCCATGCATGCGTGATGGTGGAGGGGGGAGGATTCGAACCTCCGAAGCCGTACGGCGACAGATTTACAGTCTGTTCCCTTTGACCGCTCGGGAACCCCTCCCCAAGACAAAGCCACCGCATCCCGGCACTGGCGAATCGTAGTCCCCTGCCGTCGGTTGCCCCGAACTCAGGCGACCCGGGGGAAAGTAACGCAAGGCTGATTGGTTTTTCGCCACCGCGAGATGGAGCTGGCGATGGGATTCGAACCCGCAACCTGCTGATTACAAATCAGCTGCTCTTCCATTGAGCTACGCCAGCGTGATCGGGCAGGATAATAAGTAAATTTGCAGACTGCAAGCTAAAAATGCCGCATCGCGGCTTTCTGCTCGAGCACCCCGGCGGGGGGGTCAGTGCCCCTCCTCGAGGCGTGCCGCCAGGTACTCGGGAAGCCCCGCCGCACGGACCTTCCGGGCCGCGGCCGCCGCCGGATAGGCCACCCGGTGGCGTTCGACGACCCCCGTGCCCAAATCCGCCAAGACAAAGGCCAGACGGGGATCCCCGTCCCGCGGCTGTCCCACGCTCCCCGGGTTTATAAGGTAGCGCCACCCCCGCCGAAGGCTGAGGGCCGCCCCGTCATCGGTCTCAATCGGCCCCCCCTTTCGGGCAAGGAAGGCCCCCGGATAGTGCGTGTGCCCAAAAAACCCAATTTTTACACGGGGATAGCTGCCCCAGAGCGCTTCCAGGTCCGCCGCCGCGGCCTCCCCTTCGAACAGATATGCATCGCGTTCGAGCACGGAACCGTGCACCAGGAGCACGTTCCGCCCGACCCGTGCCTGGGTGGGGAGCTTGCGGAGATAAGCCCCGTTATCGGGGGTCAGCGTCTCCCGCGTCCAGAGCACCGCAGCCCGCGCGTAGGGGTTGAAGTAGACCGGCTCCTCGAGGCCGGAGGCGGCCGCATCGTGGTTCCCCATTACGGAGACGATCCCGAGTTCCCGGAGCCGGTCGAGCACGGCGTTCGGGTCGGCGTTGTAACCCACCAGATCACCGCAGGTCACGATCCGGTCGGCCCCGAGGCGACCTGCGGCCGCGAGGGCCGCGTCGAGGGCCTCGATGTTCGAATGGATGTCCGAGAGAACCGCCAGACGCATTCGCTCTCCCACTCACGCGGTGAAGAAACCGCCCATCACCCTCCTGCCGGCCGGCGCGCCTCATGGAGCAGGATGGCCCCAGCCATCGCCGCATTGAGGGAAGCAATCGCTCCTCGCACCGGAATGGCCACTTCGAGGTCGCAGGTCTTCCGCACGAGCGGGCGCAATCCGCGCCCCTCCGCGCCGATCACGAGCACCATGGGCTCGCCGCCGCGCAGCCACGCGAGCGGCGTTGAGCCCTCCGCCGAAGCCCCAACCACCCAGAGCCCGGCCTTTTTCAGATCGGCAAGGGTGCGCACCAGATTGGTGACGCGCGCTACCGGCGTGTGCTCGACCGCTCCCGCGCTTGCCTTCGCGGCGGCGGGGGTAATCTCCGCGGCGCGGTCCTTCGGGATGATGACCCCGTGGGCGCCCGCGATGTTGGCGCCGCGAACCAGAGCGCCCAGGTTTCGTGGGTCCTGAATGCCATCGAGCGCAAGCAGCAGCGGGGCCTCGGTGAGATTCCCGACGCGGCGAATGAGCCCCGACTCGTCTTCATAGGGGTAGGAATCAACCTCGGCCACGGCGCCCTGGTGCTCGGGTGTCCCCGCCAGCCGATCGAGCCGATCCCGGGGCGCGCTTTCCACCGGAACGCCGCTCCGGCGCGCCAACGCCTCGAGCTCCACGCGACGATCCTGACTCTTCCCCGCCGGCAGCAGCCATAGGCGCGCAACCCGGCGGCGTCCCGCTCGCAGCGCTTCGCTGATCGGGTGCACGCCATAAAGGTGTTGCCGGGACGTCCCGCCTCGCCCTCTCACGGTCCTGGCTCAACGGCCGATTCCATTTCCGCCGCAAGCCGCTCGAAGGCCTCCGCGGGATCAGCCGCTGCGGTCACGGGGCGCCCCACCACCAGATAGTCGGCGCCGGCGGCCACGGCCCCGGCCGCCGGCAGTGTCCGCCGCTGATCGTCGGCGGGCTCGTCACCTCTCCGGATGCCCGGCGTCACGATGAGGAAATCCTTGCCGCAGGTCTCGCGCAGGAGCGAGATCTCCCGCGGGGACGCGACGGCCCCGTCGAGCCCTGCCTCGCGCGCCAGGACAGCGAGGCGGCGTACCTGATCCGGCACGGATCCGGAAACGCCGGTCTCGGCGAGCGCGACGCCCTCCAGGCTCGTCAGCACGGTGACGCCGAGGAGCCTCGGTCGCTCGATGGATCGCCTGGCCGCCTCGTCCGCGGCGGCCTCCGCAGCGGCCTCCATCATCGCGCGACCCCCGGCTGCATGAACGTCCAGGAGCGAGACGCCGAGCTTCACCGCCTCCCGGGTCGCCCCGGCGACGGTCGCGGGGATGTCGTGGAATTTCAGATCGAGAAATACCTTCAGCTTGCCGGCC
>JAUYMQ010000266.1 GCA_030698575.1 Deltaproteobacteria bacterium | reverse complement strand
CCTCGACGAGATCGGCGAGCTGTCGCTGGCCACCCAGGCGAAGATCCTCCGCGTTCTGCAGGAGAAGGAGATCCAGCGCGTCGGCGGCGTCGAGACGATCAAGATCGACGTGCGCCTCATCGCGGCCACCAACAAGGATCTCGAGCAAGCCATCCGCAAGGGCACCTTCCGCTCCGATCTTTTCTATCGCGTCAACGTCGTCCCCATCTTCCTGCCGCCCCTTCGGGAACGCCGCGAGGACGTTCCGCTGCTTCTCGATCACTTCCTGGGGAAGGTGATCAAGGGCAGCGGCAAGTCGAAGTCCCAGTTCAGCCGGAAGGCCCTCGATCTGCTCGTGAACTACGAGTGGCCGGGCAACGTCCGCGAGATGGAGAACGTGGTTGAGCGCGTCGTGACGCTCACAGGCCGGGATCATATCGAGGTGGAGGATCTGCCGGACGAGGTGGTCAACAACTACCGGGCGAATTTCCTGCGGCGCGAGGTTCTCTCGGGCAACATCGACTTCCAGAAGGCCGAGGATCAGTTCGAGGAAGACATCATCATCGCCGCCCTCGAGCGGTGCGACTACGTCCAGACCCAGGCCGCCGAGATGCTCGGCATTACCCGCCGGATGCTCAAATACAAGATGGACAAGCTGGGAATCGCCTCCAAGTCCGAGGATTGACAGGCCGGGCGCCATCCCGAATTCGCGCGTTGAGTTCGCTGGACGCGTCCGCGGCAGACCGCGCCGCTCCTTTCTTTGCCCCCGAAGCTGACTCCATTTTTCTCCTTGGTTCTCGCGTCTTCCGGCCCCCGCGGCCTCCTATACGGAATCTGGCACGGAGCTTGCTCCAGATGATCTCGGCGTTCATCCCGGCGCCCGGGTCTCCGAAGGAACGAGCCCCATGTCTTTCTCATTCCCCCGATTTTATACCTCTTTCCCGTTCAGGCCCGCGTGCGCCAGCGATTCCCGCCGGTCGGGGTGTCGGATTTTCCTGACATCCCGACTGTCGGATTCTGCGCACTCCCCCCGGGACGTCTTTCCCGGGCTCCCCTTGCCCCGGCGCCTCCTGTGTTTGGCCCTGGCCTTCCTCCTGGCCTTCCCGCCGTCGCTTTCCCAGGCGGCCGTCGACCCGACGGACGGCTCGACGGTCATCCAGGCGCGCGGAGGCACGGGGGCGCCGGGCGTGGCGTCGTCGTCGGTTGCCTCCAGCGACCCCTTCACGGGGGCGGCGACGGCCCGATTGCCGATCGCGGCCCCCCAGGGGGCCGGGGGCGTCCAGCCGTCGGTGGCCATCGGCTATAGCAGCCAGCAGGGCAACGGCTGGATCGGCGTGGGATGGGGATACGGCGCCGGGACGATCCAGCGGTCTCTCCGCGAGGGGGTTCCGGGCTACAGCGCATCCGACACCTTCCAGTTCGACGGGGAAGACCTCCTTCTCGACAGCCAGTCGCCGGCCACGTATCACACGCGCCGCGAAAGTTTTCTGCGCATCGAGCACATCACGACGGGCGGCGACTACTGGGTCGTGCGCGACAAGCAGGGGAGCGTTTCGCGTTACGGCTTCAACACCGACGCACGGGTGGTCCATACGACGAACGGCCTCCCCTTCGCCTGGCACCTCGACAGCGTGACCGACGCCCACGGGAACGAGATCCGCTACGCCTACACCCAGCCCTCCGGGACCAACCTGGCCTTCCTGTCCGCCATCGCCTACGCCTACCGCGGCGGCGTACCCGTCGGCGATCTCAGGACCATCGAGTTCGTGACGGAGGACCGGCCCGACAAGCCGCAGAACTACCTCGCCGGATTCAAGACGCTTCTCGACCGCCGCCTGGCCCGGATCGACGTCAAGGTGAACGGGGCCCTCGCGCGCCGGTATGACTTCGCGTACACGCAAAGTGCAGACTCGGGGCGCTCGCTTCTCGCCTCGGTGGGAGAGGTTGGGAGCGACGGCGTGACAGCGCTCCCCCCCACGGTTTTCACCTACACGGACAACGCGGGCAACGGCGGAACGATGGGGTGGAGCGACCAGGGAGCGAGCGGGTGGAATCTTCCCGGGTTGCTTCAGTTCGTCGAGACCGACAAGAAGGATACCGGGGCGCGGCTGGCCGACGTCGACGGCGACGGCTTCGTGGATGTGGTGCGTTCCAAGAAGAACGTGGCGCGCGAGGTTTACCTGAACAACGGCACCGGCTTCGACGCCACCGCCAGCCCCGCCTGGACCATTCCGGTGGATCTCGCCGACGACAAGGGGAAGGATCAGGGCTTCGTTTTCCTGGATCTCGACCGCGACGGCCAGCTCGATCTGCTGCAGATCCGGGAGCGCGACGGTACGGCGGGTTATCAGGGGACCGACCGGGCGGCCTATCTGAACACGGGCGCGACCTGGGTGTCCACGCCCGCCTGGAGCAACAACATCGATCTGGTCAACCATTTCTCGTTGCGCGACGGCGCGACCGGGGCCAATCCCGAGGGGCCGACGCAGCCGGTCGATCTCAACGGCGACGGACGCCCCGACCTTCTGCTGAAGAAGTTTCTGATTCACCCCTTGGTCGGCGGGGGCCAGGTCGTCAATCGAGGCTATCAACTCAATACGGGCACGAACTTCGCTACACTGAAAACCGATCGTTACATTATCTGCGATACCTTCGCGTCCTCCTGTTTGCTCGATTCCGTGATTGTTCAGCAGCAGTTTCTCTTCCTCACCAATGGAATCAACCTTGTCACGCACCTGCGACTGGGAAAACGCCTGCTTGACCTGAACGGCGACGGGCTCACCGATCTCGTCACCCGCTTCAGCTCCAACATCACCGGCTCGGCGCCGGTCAACGCCTACCTGAACGACGGCACCGATTTCATCCGCGACGACGCCTGGGCCGTGCCAGCGGTCATCGATCTGGAAAAACTCAACCAGGGCATTCCCGTCACCCACGATCAGGGCATGCGCATCACGGACGTGAACGGGGACGGCGCGCTCGACCTCGTCCAGGCCCGCGACGATAACGGCACCCTCGTGTTGAACGCCTGGCTGAACCATCAGACGACGAACGGCGGGAGCCCGTGGGTCGCCGAGCCCGCCTGGAACGTGCCTGCCAACGCGGCCTTCGTCGACAAGAACTCGAAGGACCTCGGCGTGCGCCTCTCCGACGTAAACGGCGACGGCCTGCCCGACATTCTCATCGCCGCGGCAGCGGGGTTGAAAAAGACCTACCTCAACCAGGGGACCAAGCCTGATCTTCTGAACCGCATCGTGTCCCCCCTGGGAGGCACGACCTCTCTCACTTATGTTCCTTCCACGCAATTCGACAACACGGGCGGCGACGGCCGGCCTGACCTCCCAACGCCCGTGCAGGTGGTAAGCGCCATCACGACCGACGACGGCCTGGGGCAGGCGGACTCGATGGCCATGACGACGTTCGATTACGCAGGGGGCGCGTTCGACGGCGCGCGGCGGGAGTTCCGCGGATTCGAGATGGTCTCGGTCACGCGGCCCGACGGCTCGGTCGTCGAGCGGCATTTCCACCAGAGCGACGGGCTGGCGGGGATCGAGAAGTCCATGGTCGTGATGGGCCCGGCGGCGGGCGGCGGGCTCATGCCGCTCCGGCGGGAGGAGGCAGCCTATGCGTTCATGACGGCGGCTGACGCCGCGCCCGCCGTCTTTTTCCCCGACGGCACGACGGGCGCGCTCGCCCCGGCCGATCCGACGCTCGTCGCCTTCTCGGATTGGAAAGCGCGCTTCACGGGCTCGCCCGATGCGGCATCGGCTCGGCTGGCGCTGCCCGTGCAGAAAGACGCCACGGTCTTCGACCCGGCGACACCCTCGCAGTCGCTCGCCACGCGCACCCTCACCGAGTACGATTCACGCGGCAACGCGACGGCGGAGAAGTTCCTGGGTGACGTGACGCAGGCGGGAGACGAGCGCTTCACGTTCCTCGAGTACGCAACACCCGCCGATCCCATGACGAACCGCTTCGGCTTCCCCTCGCACGTCTACGTCACGCCGGCGAGCGGTCTCTTCGCCGATCGGGAGGCGGAAACCGAGATCCTCTACGACGGCGCCGCGACGATGGGCACCGTCGCCACGGGCGACATCACCGCGCTTCGCCGGTGGCTGAGGGACCCGCTCACCTCGGCGGAGTCTTACGTCCAGAGCGGTTTTTCCTACGACGCCCACGGCAACGTTTCCGAGATCACCGGCGACGAGGGAGGTCTCGGCATCAAGCGGCAGATCACCTACGGCCCCGCGGGTGCGTACGCCACGCAGGTGGTCGAGGCGGCCGGCACGCCGGAGACGCTGACGACGCTCTTCGAGTACGATCCGCCAGGCGCGCCGCCGGGGCTGGGGCTTCCGAAGCGGCGCACGGAGCCCGACGGCAACGTGACGGACTTCACCTACGACGCCCTCGGCCGGCCGACGGAGGTCACTGCGGGCGGGGGGCTGGCGCAGGTGAAGCGCAGCTACGACCTCAACGTTTTTCCGGCGGTCATCGAGACGCAAATCCTGGAGTCGGGCACCGCGAGCGCGCCCTCGCACACCGTCCAGCTCCTTGCCTACCTCGACGGCTTCGGGCGCGCCGTGCGCACCGCGCGGCCGAGTGATGCGAGCGACTGGATCCTGGAAGACACGTTCCGCGACTTGCTGGGGCGGGTCTCGAAGGCGGGCTTCCCCTTTAAGGCGACCGATCCCACTCCCACGTTGGTGCCGCTCGACGAGACGAGGCCCGGAACGGCGTTGACCTACGATGCCCTCGGCTTGCCCCTCACCACGACCTCCCCCGACGAGCAGGGCACGCCCCGAACCACGACCTTCACCTATCTTGTAGGCGACCTCGACGGCGACGGCGCGGTGGATCAAAGCCGCCGCCGCACCGACCCGGCCGGAAAAGTGCAGGAGGTGCTCGTCGACGCTCGCGGGAACACAAAGGCGGTGCGGGACTTCGACGGCGCCACCCCCCAGACCACGCGCTACGTCTACGATCTCACCGACCGGCTCGCCGGCATCACCGACACCGAGGGAAATCCCATGGCGCTGACCTACGACACGCTGGGCCGGCGCCGGCGCCTCATCGATCCCGACGCGGGGACGTGGCTCTATGCCTACGACGCCCTGGGACGCATGACGGCGCGCACCGACCCGCGGGGCAATCAGCTGTTGTTCGATTTCGACGCCCTCTCGCGCCTGAGCGCCAAGCGCCTGGACCTCGGCGGCGGCGCCTCGCAGACCCGCGCCACCTACATCTACGATCAGGGCCCCAACGCCCAGGGGCGCCTCTCGGCCATCGACGATGCGGCGGGGCAGCGCACTTTCCAGTACGACCCCCTCGGCCGCATCACCCAGGTCGGCCAGACGCTTTTCGGGCACCCCTTCGCCGAA
>JAUYMQ010000262.1 GCA_030698575.1 Deltaproteobacteria bacterium | reverse complement strand
GCCGCTTTCGATCCTGACCCTGGGGATCTTTCTTTTGGTGATCAATGGTGCCATGCTGGGACTCGTGGCCGCGATGCTCGATGGTTTTCGAGTCAGCGGCCTCTTCCCGGCCATTCTCGGCTCCCTCGTCGTGAGCTTCATCAGCTGGGCGGTATCCCGATGAGCGCCGACGCGCAGATCACGGTGAAATCTCGCGATGCAAAGCCGGGCCACGCCTTCGAGGTGCGGGTGCGGGAAGGGAAGGGCGAGACGCGCCACGAGGTGACGGTGAGCGAGAAGGATCTCGCGCGCTTCGGCGGGGGCGGTGACCCCGCCGCGCTGGTGGAGGAGTCGTTCCGCTTCCTGCTCGAGCGGGAGCCGAAGGAGTCGATCCTCGGGCGGTTCGAGCTGAACGTCATCGCGCGCTACTTTCCCGAGTATCCGGACGAGATCGCGCGGCGGCTGAAAGGCGTTTGAAGGATGGATAACCAGGGGCCGAACCCGCTTTCAGGGGTGACGCGACGCGACCTGCTCAAGCTCACGCTCGGGGCCGGCGCGCTGGGCCTCGCCGCGCCACTGCTGCCCGGCTGCGGGCCCGCCCCGGATGCGCCTGCGCGTCCCGCGAACTTCTCCCACCTGAGCGATCTGGAATACGCCGTCTTCCATAAGGCCGCGCCCGTTGTGCTCCCACCGCCCGGCGACGGGCTCCCCGACTACCGGCAGGTTCCGGTGTTCGACAACCTCGATCGATTCTTCGGCTCCTTTCCGGATCCGGTGCGCAAGCAGGTGGCCGACGGGCTCCGGCTCTTCGAGTACGGCGCGATCGTCATCGGCTGGCATTTTCGCTCCTTCACGCGGCTTTCCGATGATGATGCCCGCGGCTACATCCTCCGCTGGCGCACCGGCAACGCGGTGCAGAAGGCGGTCTACCAGGTCCTCACGCGCGCGCTCATCTCCTGCTACTGGCAGGCGCCGGTCACCTGGAAGTCCGTTGGTTACGCCGGTCCTCTCTACCTGCGCGAGACGATCCCGTCGCTGGGGAACGCGCCGCTGCCAACCGAATAAGAACAATCGCCCGCCGGAAAAGAGGGGAAAAGAGGGACAGTCCCTTGAACATCATCGAGGCCGTACATATCAAGACCGCATCGGTGAGGGAGAAGGCCGACGTGGTGGTGGTGGGCTCCGGCGCGGGTGGCGCCGTCATGGCCTATGAGCTGGCAGCCGCCGGCAAGAAGGTCGTTCTGCTCGAGGCGGGCCCCTACGTTCCCTCGACCGCCTTCAACGAGAACTACGCCGACATGTTCGATCGGCTCTTCGTCGACAAGGCCCGGCAGACGAACGTGGACGGCGATCTGAACATCCTCCAGGGATCCTGCGTGGGCGGATCGACCGTCGTGAACGCCACCGTGGCGCTGCGGGTACCGGACTGGATCCTCGAGCAGTGGCATGAGGAGTTCGGTGTCGAGGGCATGGGGCCCGCCGAACTGGGGCCGAAGTTCGATCTGGTGGAAAAACGGCTCTGGATCCACGCGAACCAGCCCCACGAGATCAACCAGAACAGCCAGCTCATGAAGCGGGGGTGCGAGGCGCTCGGCTGGTCGGTCCGGCCCACGCCGCGAAACATCAAAAACTGCGCCCTGGCCGGCTACTGCATGGCGGGCTGCCGGTATGACCGGAAGCAGTCGATGCTCGTCACCTACGTCCCCTGGGCCATCGAGAAGGGGGCGCGGGTGTACGCCGATGCGCGCGTGGAGGAAATTCGCATGGAGGGCGGCCGGGCCACGGGCGTGGGCGCCGTGATCCGCGACCCGCGGACGGGACGGATGAAAGCGACGCTTGTTGTCGAGGCCGACGCCGTGGTGCTGGCGGCGGGCGCTGTCCAGACGCCGCTCCTGCTCCTCAAGAACGGCGTCGCTAACAGCAGCGGACAGGTCGGGCTGAACTTCTCCTGCCACCCTTCACTGAACATTATCGGGGTCTTCGAAGCGGTGGTGAAGGGGTGGGAGGGCGCCCTTCAGGGCGTGCTCTGCGACGAGTTCGCGCCGGACGACAAGGGCGGCGTGCTGTTCCAGGGGGCCTGCCCGGACGCTTTTCTCCTGAACGGTTTCTCGGTGCCCGGCATCGGATCGGAGTGCGTGCCGCTGGCCAGGCGCGCTGATCACATGACGAACATGGTCCAGCTCAACCATGATGCGAACGTGGGGAGGGTTTATCTCGAAGACGGCATGAAGAAGATCGAGTACCGGGTCAGTCCGGAAGATCGCGAGAGGATGCGAAAGGGGTTCAAGGCGGGCGCGCGAATCTGGTTTGCCGCGGGGGCAAAAGAAGTTGTTTTGCCCACGATCATCCCGACCGTCCTGCGTTCCGAAAAGGATCTCGACCTGGTCGACGACATGCCGATGGAGCCGGGGGATCTCAGCATGCTCTCCTACCACCCCCAGGGAAGCTGCCGCATGGGAGCCGATCCGGCGAAGACCGTCGTGAACTCCTGGGGGCAGTGCCACGACGTTCCGAACCTGGTCGTCGCCGACGCAAGCATCTTCCCCACGTCGGTTCTCGTGAACACCCAGCTCCCGGTCTACGTCGCCGCGACTCACTTCGCCGATCTGATGAATCAGGAACCAGAGCGGTACTTCGGCTGAGGCAACACCACCCGGACGCCGTACTGAGGATGAACACGTGACAGAGCCCAGTGTCAGCACCGACCCCGCCTGCACTCGCTGCGGATTGCCTGCCCCGCTCACCTGCCTCGCCTGCACTCGACCGGTGTGCGGTGCGTGCGCGATTCCCGCGCCCGGCGCCGCCACCGGCTACGGCGATCCCACCGACACCGACGTCTACTTCTGCTCGCTCCGCTGCGAGGAAATCTACATCCGGATCCGCAAGGCTTGAAGACCGGGGCCGCACCCCGCCGTCGCGGGGCTGTGAAATAGCTGTGGACAAGGGTGTGGAGAGGGTGGGGCGCCCTGTGAAAAGCGGCGCCTGCTCAGAGGCCCAGCAGGCGGCGGGGGTTCTCGATCTCCATG
>JAUYMQ010000261.1 GCA_030698575.1 Deltaproteobacteria bacterium | reverse complement strand
GCGGCGCTTCCCGCGCGCGGTGAAGATCAAGATGAGCAACTACCCCCTCAAGCGATCACGGCGGAACAGCCGTCGTCGTGTTATCTAAACGGCATTGGGCCTAAGTCGGACATGGCGGGAGCGTCCTCGCTATGCTGGCTGCCCTCCTGGCGAGGGTGCGAGGACCTGACGCCCGGCAGACGCTCCCTCACGTCAACCTCTCGCAGTCCAATGCCTTCATGAACATGCTTTGTATTCTCCCGACCTGGGTGGTAGGCGCGGCGCCGAGCACGAAAATGACAAGCGGCCACAAGAGAGCCAGTACCGCCGAGGTAGCCGCGCCATGAGCGAAGAGATACGCGGCTGAGGTCGGGCACGTTAACCACTTGAGTTTGGCGAAGAACACCCCGAGGTATGCCGCTCGAACACTGACGAAACGGTAACGCACAAGCACGGCCCACCCGAGATTCGCGACGACGACCCCGGCGACAACCGATTCCCAATTTAGAAACATGAGAAGGATTGGGGCCACGGGCTGCGACAAGAAGATTGGCCACCGCCCCCATTCCATGGCTCTCAAGAGGCTCCAGGCCAGGTTATCCTGACCCGAGTGGTGAGCCGGATTCCACACTGGACAGCCCCCCTGCACCCGGAGAGCGAGGCGATCGAGCGCCAGCAACTAAGGGATCCTGTCACTCGCCCAGCGATCGGATCAACCCTCTCGTGGAGCCGATTTACCGCCGTGGCGGCTCGCCGAGATCAACGAATTCGTCGTCGATCTCCCTCAGCTTGTAGTCAAGCGCTGTCTGGCTTGAGCCGTCGCCGGGACACTTGGGGTCGGCTGCTCGCCGCGGCGGCCTATCCGGCCGATACCGCCGCCAGATGGCGCGGGCGAGCACCACGAGGCCGGCCACAAGCGGAAACCAGAAGGCGCCCAGAAGCCCGATCAGGGAAGCGCCGGGACTGGCCGACGCGAAGCCGCCCATGTCCCACGCGACGTGCCAAGCAACCACCGCCGCGAAGACTAGGATCACTGCCGACAGCACCCAGCAGAAGACTCGTCCCGCCGCGGAGCCCAGCACGGGGAACCTCTTACAGAGCCACTCAAACAACTCCAGGCTCACGCCGGTCAGCGCCATGCACACGAAAATCAGGGCGATGCCAGCCGCCATCGCCACCACATACGCGCCGAAGTAGCCGACTAACCCGAGCGCCTGCTTCCACGCGAGGACCCCGGCATACACCGCCACCCCAACCCCGACAACGAGGCCGAGTGCCCATCGCGCGTCCTCCCTGCTCATGACTCCCCCTTCCGAGTGTCGCGCTGGGATCTGATCCCAAGCTGTTTGCGGATCACCTCACAGAGCGTGTTGGCGATTTCGGTGTGCCGGGGAACCGGAGCACTCCGTCCGTTCTGGGGGTTGGTGTAGAGGTCATGGCGTTTCCCGTGTCGCTTGAGAACGCAGCCGGCACCCTTCAGCTCGCGGAGGAGCGCCTCACGTTTCACACGGCGAGCGCGAGGGGCCTTCGGCGGACCCCCCGGCGCCGAACGGGCTGCCGGTCCTTCAGTACAAGCCGGTAGGCGTCGCGGAGATTCGCATCCAGCTCGGCGAGGGTCTTCCCCTGGCTGAACACGCCTGGCACTTCGCGGAGCTGGCCGACCCACCACGCCCCGTCGCGCCAGTATTCCATCGTGAGCGTAGCCTTCATTGACTCATCTCCGTGCGACGTCCTGGGGGGTAGCCCTCATCTTGCTGGGGCGTAGCCCTCATCTTGGCCCACAGCTCGTCACTCATCTCAGTGGATTCGAGGAAGTCCGCCAATGCGATCGTGGCCTGGTCCCCGTCGATCCCTTTTGGGCGTTGACGACGATGGAGGTGATCCACGAGCTGGCGAATATGGACCGCGTCAGTGAGGATCTTGTCCCCGCTCGTTTCGATCAATGGGCGAAGCAGGTCCGCAACCCAGGGCCACATGCATCGAGGACTTTCTAGCTTGATCTCAGCGGCGATGGCATCCGCGAGCTTCGCCCAGTGGGCCGCGCTCGGGCGGCCCCAGTACCGACGGATCTCCGAATCAAGAGGCTCGAGCTCAAGCTCCCCCACCAGTCGCCCCACCATCCCGAAGAAGGGGCTCGCGGCTCGAGCTTCGGCGATGGCCTCCGCCGTGCCCCGGGATAATCCCTGTGATGTTTCGGCCGCACGGACGAGCTCGATAAGCTCCTTAGGCGCCTGCAGGAGCGTGGCGCAGAGCTCGGCCACCCTCGGTGCCTCTCGACGATCACGAAACCGACCGACTGGGGCGCCACGAAGGAGGTGGGAAATGTGCGCCTTAGCCGCGTCGCTCAGGGGGAGAGCAGCGAGCACCGCCTTGGCCTGCGCGAGTGCCGGTGAGCGGCGCAGGGCCCAGGCAGCGGTGATGCGATCGAACCTCGCCAGCCCCCGCCGCAGGTTCGCTCGCCGTGAGCGCTCGTCCTCAGCGAGCTTCTTAAGCCGCGGGTCCTGGTGATGAAGGAGCCTTCCCAGGGCTTTCACAGACAAGGTTTCGATTTGGCGGAGGGGCCGCGCGCCTTCCCCGTCGACCCGCTGCACCGAAGCGACGAGGTGGCGGAGGAGATCGAGGAGACTCCCCGTGTCGCTATCGGTCTTTGGCGCTACGTCCACATCTGCCCTCTCTGTCTCGCCTCGGCCGGCGCGCCCGAGGCCCCATCTGACCCGCGATAAAGCCCGCTGAGCTTTATCGCTTCTTCCGCCCCACTCTACCATGCGCTAAACGAGATAGTGGAGGTGATCAACGATGGCGAATGAGCTTCTCGAAACGGGCCAGGCGGCCCTCGTGTTGCGCGTCTCGCCTTTTCGGGTACGGCAGCTTGCGGACGGCGGCACGCTGCCTGTGGCTATGCGGACGGCCACCGGCCGACGGCTATTCGACCCGAGCGCCGTCGAGCAGTTGCGGCGTCAGCGTGCCCGTGCACAGCGGCTGCGATCGAAGAAAGCTGGTCGCCCGAATCCTGTGTCGGCCTGAAACAAGAACGCGCCGGGGCGGCTTGTCGGCCATGGCCCAGGCGCGTGGAGACTGGATGAAAACCACCTTCACACACTTGTCCTTGACGCGCAACCCCGTCGCGCTCGAGGCCCGCGCCGCTCGCGGAATCGTGGAGACGGCGTTTGACCGGCATGGGTGGCCGTGGTCGGGTCGCATCTCGCTCTGGCTCGACGCGCTTGTGCTCCTCGAGGAACACGAGTGACGGCCGCAGAGTTTGCCCGGCTCGTGAAGGGCGCGCGACACCGCGGTGACGGCCAGTGGTGGGACGCGAAGTGCCCGGGACACGATGACCGGCGCGCGTCACTTAGTTTCCGCGACGGGGACACCGGAAGCCTGATCGTCAAGTGCCACGCGAGCTGCACGGTCGAGCAGATCGCCCGCGCCGTCGGGCTCGACATGAAGGCTCTGTGTTCGCCAAACAGCCCAGGGCCGCGCCCTCGAGGAAGCGCCCGCCGCATTGTGGCGACCTACGACTACACGGACGGCGCCGCCGCGCTGCTCTACCAGGTGGTGAAGTATGAGCCCAAGGACTTCCGGCTACGGCGCGCAGACGGCGCGGGCGGTTGGACTTGGAATCTCAAGGACGTCCATCGCGTGCTGTACCGGCTGCCCACACTCGCTGAGCAAGCGTGCGTGTACTGGACCGAGGGCGAGAAGGACGCCGACCGGCTCGGAGGACTTGGCATCACGGCCACCACGTCACCCGGCGGGGCGCAGGCCTTCCGCGATGAATACGCGGAGCAGCTCGCGCGCCTCGGGGTGCAGCAGGTGGTGATCCTCCCGGATAACGACGCCCCTGGCCGCCAGTACGCCGCCGCCGTGGCCCGTGCCTGCCGGCG
>JAUYMQ010000245.1 GCA_030698575.1 Deltaproteobacteria bacterium | reverse complement strand
GAGTGGTCGGCTCGGCGTGGAAAACCAGATCGGTCAGCAGGAGCGTGCGGCTTGCGGCGTGGAAGAAGTCAACCTCCTGAAGGTAGGGGATGCCACCGAGCAGATGCTGATCGATCTCTCCGGCCCAGGCCTTCGGGGCTTCATCGGAGAGGGTGCCGTGAAACGGCAGATCCTTGCGCTTCTCCGCGAGTCCGGGACAGGCGAAGACGCGCGCATCGGGATAGGCTTCGAAGTAGGCGCGTGCGAACAGGTGGTGCACCTTGTTGGGCGCCACGACGTGCCGCACCGGACCCAGGGCGTCGAGCGATTTTCGCGTCTGGGCGTCGAGCCGCACCGGAGAGTGGAGCCAGAGCCCTCCGTCTGAAAGCCGGATGACGGTCATCCGGATCGGCAGGTGGGTGCCCAGGATCTTGAGCGTGCGGTCGGCCACCCAGAGTCCATCAGTCAGGGCGCGCATGCGTCCTCCTCATCCCGGGGTTGGTCCCCGGGGCTAATCTTGCCATCGCGGATCGGCATCCTAACGCCCCGGCGCTTTGCGCGTCCACGGGTGCCCCTTCCGGGCCCCGGCCGCAGCCTCCAGCATGGGCCATTCGCCTTTCTCCGCGGGACTGTCCCCGCGCCCCGGCGGCTCGCTTGATCTTTCACGGGCCAGCCCCGTAAGGTGGGCTCAGAAGGATTGAAAGGAGGGCTTGGGATATGGATGTGGATGCAAAGGCTTTTCTGGAGCGCTGGCACAAGGTCGTCGCCACCCGCGACGCGGCCGGACTCGAGGCGCTGCTGGCCGACGACATGACGATGGGCGCGCCGCCTTACTGGACCAAGCTCGAGACCAAGCCGGTCGTGCAGCGACTCCTCGGTATCATCATCAGCACGATCGACGACTTCACGTACCACCGCGAGTGGATTGACGGGCGCGAGCTGGCCCTCGAGTTCACCGGAAGGGTGGGAGATCTCAAGCTCCAGGGGATCGATCTCATCACGCTCAACGACGACGGCAAGATTCAGAACCTGGACGTCATGATTCGCCCGATGAACGGCCTCGCGAAGCTGGCGGGAATAGTGCGCGAGAAGATGATGGCAGCGGCCTGAGGAGGTGGCGCGATCATGAGGATCAGGCAGGTGGTGCTCGCCGCGCGCGAGCTGGAGCCCGTGGTTGCCTCGCTCGCGAGCGTGCTGGGAACCGAGGTCTGCTTCCGCGATCCCAACGTGGGGGTCTTCGGGCTGCAGAACGCCGTCATGGCTCTCGGCGACACTTTTATCGAGGTCGTCTGTCCCGTGACCGCCGACGCTTCCGCGGCGCGGTACCTCGACCGGAAGGGCGGCGACGCCGGCTACATGGTGATCCTCCAGTGCGACGATCTGGAGCAGGAGCGAAAGCGCGTGGCGGAACTGGCGGTGCGAGTGGTCTGGAGCATCGACTTGCCCGAGATCTCGGCGACCCACCTTCATCCGCGTGACGTCGGGGGCGCCATCCTCTCACTCGACGCGGCGCGGCCGCCGTCCTCCTGGCTCTGGGCAGGTCCCGACTGGCAATCACGCCCGCGCAGTGAGATTGTCCGCGCCATCACGGGCATCGGCATCCAGGCGTCGCGCCCCGCGGCGCTGGCCGACCGGTGGTCGCGGATTCTCGGCCGGCCGCTTTCGACCGGCGAGGGGGGTGACCCGCGGATCGCCATCGAAGGCGGATTCATCGATTTCGAGAAGGAGACGGATGGAAGGGGCGAGGGACTGTCGCGCATCGTTCTCGACGTGGCCGACCGGGAGCGCTTCATGAGCGAGGCGCGCGGGCGCGGCCTTCCTGTCCGTGACGGCGAAGTGGTGATCTGCGGTACCCGAATCCAAGCACAATAAAGGAGGGGTTGTCATGGCGGTGCGCAAAATGAGCTACGTGGACGTCAAGGTTCCGAACCGGGCGGGAACGGCGGCGCAGGTGCTGCGCGGGCTGCAGGAAGGGCGGGTCAACCTGCTCGCTTTCACGGGATTTCCCGACAAGGGGGGCAAGTCCCAGATCGATCTCGTGACCGCCGACATGGCGGGCGTACGCCGTGTCGCGAAGAAAAACGGCTGGAAGCTCGGCAAGGTCAAGCGTGGTTTCCTGATCACCGGTACGGATCAGATCGGCGCCGTCTACCGGCACGTCAAGCGCCTCGCCGATGCCCGCATCAACATGACCGCCGTCGATGCGACTTGCGCCGGGAACGGGCGCTTCGGCGCAATCCTATGGGTCAAGGCCAAGGACTACGCGCGCGCCGCCCGGGCCCTGAAGGCGAGCTAGTTTACCCAATTCGAAAGGAAGCTTCATGGAGAAGATGTTGAAGGGGAAGGTGGCGGCAATCACGGGAGCGTCGTCGGGAATCGGCGAGGCCACCGCGGTCATGCTGGCGGAAGCCGGCGCGGTCGTCTCGCTGGGCGCCCGGCGGGCCGACAGGCTGGATGCGCTCGCGAAGAAGATCCAGTCGGCGGGCGGGAAGGCGCTGGCGATCGAGACGGACATCACGCAGGAGAGCGAAGCGCGGGGGTTCATCGAGCGCACCCAGAAGGAGCTGGGCCGGCTCGACATCCTCGTGAACAACGCGGGCGTGATGCTGCTCGGCCCCGTCATCGGCGCCGACACGAACGAGTGGCGCCGGATGGTCGAGGTGAACATTCTGGGGCTTCTCTACTGCACCCACGCCGCGCTTCCCATCATGCTCGAGCAGGGGGGCGGTGACATCGTGAACATTTCCTCAATAGCCGGCCGCCGTGCCGCCGCCGGCGCCGCTGTCTACAACTTCACGAAGTTCCGCGTCTGCGGCTTCTCGGAGGCGCTGCGGCAGGAAGTGAACCGCGGGAAGGTCCGTGTGACGACCATCGAGCCCGGATTCGTCGAGACCGAGCTGGCCGGACATAGCTCGCATCCCATGATCGCGCCCGCGGTCGAGAAGATGAAGGCGGAGATCGGCGAGGTGCTGAAATCGGAGGACATCGCGCGGGGCATTCTCTACGCGGTTTCGCAGCCGCCGCACGTGAGCGTGAACGAGGTGCTCATCCGGCCCACCGGGCAGCGGCAGTAGTCAATTGCCGGCGGAGAAGAGGCGCCACTCGGCGGGAATCCCCTTCAGGGCGTGAACGCCGCGGTCGTCAAAGGGGAGATTCGAGCCGAGCAGCAGCGACTTGACCGTCTCGGAGACGAGGATCTCGCCGGGCCCCGCCAGCGACATGACACGCGCCGCGATGTGGACGGCCATCCCGCCCAGCTTCTTGCCGACGATCTCGCACTCGCCGGCATGGAGCCCCGCCCTGACCCTGAGGCCCAGCTTCTCCACCGCCTGGCGAACGGCGCGCGCGCACTCGATCGCCTTGGCCGGGCGATCAAATGCGGCAAAGAAGCCGTCGCCCGCAGTATCCATCTCGCGCCCGTTGAAACGCGCCAGCTCTTTCCGCACAACCGCGTGGTACCGCTCGAGCAACTCTCCCCAGCCGTGATCGCCCAGCTCTCGCGCCTTCAGCGTTGAATCGACGATGTCGGTGAAGAGAATTGTCGCCATCACGCGCTCGGCTTCATCCCCGTGCCGCTCGCCCGTCAGGAACTCCTCGATCTCACCCACGAGGGCGTCGACGTCGCCGGCGAAGGGCATGTGGTCCGCGCCGGGGAGCTCCACCAGCTTTGCGCCCGGAATTCTCTCCGCCATGTAGCGCGCGCTCTGGACCGGGACGGCAATCTCGTCGGCGCGATGGAGCACGAGTGTGGGAGCCTGGATTCGAGGGAGAAGATCGCGGACGTCAATCTTGAAGAGCGCCTCGGTGACTTTCCGGGCCATCGACGGGCTGGCCGCGACCCGCTGAAATTGTCCCCATAGCTCCAATGCTGCGGGGTCGCCCGCCAGGCTCGGGGCGAACACATCGAGCAGCACGCCCTCTCCCCAGTGCTCCTCGATGCTGTGCAGCATCGTTTCAAAGACCTCGGGAGGCGCCCCCCCCTCATAGTCGGGCGCATATGCGAACCGCGGCGCGGTGCCATAGAGCACCAGGGACCGCGTGCGTTCGGGATGGTGGGCGGCGAAGTGGATGGCCAGGGGCCCGCCCTCGGAGACGCCCATGATGGCGGGCTTCTCGGAGCCGGCCGCGTCGAGGACGGCCTGCACATCGGTCACGCGTTGCTCCGTCGAAGGCACCTCGGAGACGGGATCGGAGAGGCCCGTGCCTCGCTTGTCGTACTGGATGAGGCGTGAGAAGGAGCCGAGCCGGTTCAGGAAACGCCGGCCGCCTGGAAAATCCCAGACGGCTTCGACGTGGGAGACGAAACCTGGAATGAGTAGCAGATCGAAGGGGCCGTCACCCAGCACCTGGTAGGCGATGCTGGCCCCCTCGCTCTTGGCGTACTTCGTCTTGGGAGGCATCGATCTCCTCGGCAGCGGCTCGTTGCGTGCGAGAGTGGGCAGTTTAATACAGGCGGGGAGTTTTTGGAACCGGGTTGGCCGGGAGATTGCTTCGTCGGGCCTGCGGCCCTCCTCGCAATGACA
>JAUYMQ010000240.1 GCA_030698575.1 Deltaproteobacteria bacterium | reverse complement strand
GCGCGCCGATACGCCCCGAGCCGGCAGGCCTCGGCAAGCGTACGCGCGTCGCGCCGGTCCGTCTTGACCCCACGGCGGCGCGTGGCGTACATCGGCGCGAAGTTGGGATCCGCGATGATCACCTCGTGCCCGAGGGTCTCCAGGTGCCGGGCCACCCACTCGCTCACGGTCGACGCCTCGAGCAGGATGCGCGCCGGGGGCCGGCCCCCGAGCACCACCGTGAACCGCGCGCGACTGGTGACGATCCGGCGCTCCACGATCTCCCCCGCCTCCGTCAGCACGCACAGCTGACTCTCGCGGTTGTGCAGATCGAGCCCTATCGTATCCATTGGTAGCTGGCCTCCCGGTGTGCGCCCCGTCGCAAGACGGTGAGCGCGGGAACAAGCGTGTGGGGCTCAGCTTGCCACCACGAGACCGTGGAGGTCCAGCTACCGCTTCATACCAACTAAGCGCGATCCGTTAGGCGGCTTGCGTACTCTCCAATTGCTTGAGTTATCGTGAACCGAGCTGAGCTTCAGGCCCTCGCTGGCATTCGGGTTGCCGAAGCGAAGGTGCTGCTCGAGGCCGGCCATTACCATGGCGCCTACTACCTGATCGGGTACGCTGTAGAGTGCGCACTAAAGGCTTGCGTCGCCAAGCAGATACGAGAGCATGATTTCCCTGACCGCAAGCTCATCCTCGAGAGCTACACTCACGACCTGGGGCAATTGCTGGCAATCTCGGGGCTCAAGAAGCAGTTTGATGAGAGGGTCGCGACAGACAAGCCGTTCGAGGTTAACTGGAGCACCGTAAAGGACTGGAACGAAACCAGTCGGTATGACAGTACAATCAACGATATTGGAGCCCGCGACCTATGGGCTGCGGTGACTGACGATACACATGGTGTGCTTACATGGCTGAAGACACTCTGGTAAAAAACGTCCTCACTGAGGGCATGATGAAAGCCGGGGCTGATCTCGTCCGGAAGCTCGACGAGGTCGAATGGCCGGTCTTTGCCGCGTTTTGGCTTTATCTGCCGGAGGTGAACACTTGGAAGCTGGTGCTCGCTTCCCCCCGCGTCGCCCTGTCCGGACCTCGACAGGCCTACGAGTCGATTCAGACAGCACTCGCCACACTCCCGGACGCCCGCAGCCAGCTGGCGCTCAGTGACATCGAGGTCGTTGATCCTCGGCATTATCTCGTTTCTCTCCTTCGCACCGCCGTTAGCACTGGCCCTACGGTCAACGGGATCAGGTTTACACGAAACGTGATCAATGGTCATTTGATACACGATGCCTACATCTATCGTGTGTCGGATCGTGCCCCCGGAGGGCAAGCCGCCTAACCAGCGCTTGAAGCTGGCGGCGCGCGTAGATTAGGGAATGCATCTTTCATCCGCGCGCCGCAGCTTAAGCGCGATCCGTTAGACGGACATGCAGGTCGAACACGCAATTGGGCTCGCAGGAGCCGTATTCTTCGCGATCAACGGGCTTTGGGTGTTTGCCTCTGCCCGTCGCGGGCGTCAGCTGTGCCGGCGCTTTGCGGAGCGGTGTCCTGGGCAATACGCGGAACTCGGGAGGCCATTTCCACACTACTTCCACATTCTCCAACGTGGCGCCTACTTTCGCTTTGTCATGCAGCGCGGGTTCGCCGAGATCGCCGATCCACACCTGGCGCAAGAGTTCTCAAGGCTTCGCGCTTCTGAGTTTCGTCAGATGGTGTTCCTTCTTTCGGGATTCGCTGTGTTCGGTCTTGCCTTCCTTTGGCTTCGTTTCGCGGCTGCCGCCTAACATCCGAATGGAGCCGGCGCGCCAACGGTCTCGTGTGATCGCCTCGTTGAGGCGCGCGGCTCATTCGGAACGTTAGGTAGCAACAGCTTCATACTGATGGATGCCATTGAGCTGCGCCGACGCGGCGTCGAACTCCTCTCGCCCGTTCTTGTTCCGTACGGCTTCGTCTATCAGGCCAGCGAAGTCGATCGCGGCGGCGGCGGACTCTATGCCCATGGCGGCTCGCACGAGCGAACCGTTCGCTGGAATTCAGCGTGCGCCATGCGCGTCGATGCTGCCACGCTATTGCACGAAGACTTCGCCCGCGCCGCCGTGGGGCGCGGACAAGCGCGATACCCGGGGTTCTCTGACGATCCGCTCGACGGCTTCCGCGACCTCGCGACGGATCTGGTTCGCTTCGGGTCTGTCTTCCTCGCCGGCACCACCGCGGCGTTTGCAGCGCTTGTCACGAAAGCCGAGCGTACCCGTCCGCCGCGCGGGTTTGCCGCGCTCTCGCCTGGCCATCACCCTGCTCGGCCGGGCCTGGGCGCACCTCAGGACGCGACCGGCGCGGAACGCTGCGCCGTGAGCGTGGGACCCGTCGATCGAATGTTCGCGACTCCGCCCGATAGCCCCGGCCAGTGTGAGCCGGGACTATCGGACGACCGACCGCGAGATCCGCGTTTCTGTTACTGTCCCGAGCTCTCACCCAGGGCGACGAGAAGCTCGTCCAGCTGATCGAACGTCTCGACCATTGCATCGGCTGCTCCGGTGCCGGCAGCGTCGAGCGCTTCCTTCGAAGGATAGCTCTCGCGCAGGACCACCAGCGTCTTGCCGCCCTTTTCCTCGAAGGTCACCGTGGTGACAGGCCCGCCCTCGCCACCTTCTTCATTGGTCCACGCGAGGCGCGAGTACGGCTTCACTTCGACATACGACCCAAAAAACGCGGCAGGCTCGGGGCCACCGTGGTCGAATACCAATCGGTACTTGCCTCCGACACGAGCATCCACCTCGCAGGACAGCAGGGTCATTCCCATCGACTTGGGCACCCACCAACGCTTGAGCAGCTCGGCCTTGGTAAATGCCTCGAACACGATGCGCGCCGGGCCGTTGATGGTCCGCGTGACAATCACCTCGCGGTCCGACTTCCGTTCCACCGTGGTGCGGTTCTTCACGGGGCCGGGCTCACTTTCGATTCTTGCGTTCATCGCTCTTCTCCTTTCGTGTCAGTTCCTCGACAACCTTGTCCAACTCGTCGAAGCGTTCGTCCCAGCGCTGGCGGTACCTCTCGAGCCACACCGTCTCTTCCTCCAATCGGCGCGGGCCCAGCTGGCACGTCCGCACGCGCCCGATCTTCTTCGTGGTGACGAGCCCCGCCTGCTCCAGAACGCCGACGTGCTTCTTCATGCCCGTGAGCGTCATGTGGAACTTCTCGGCAAGGTCCGTGATCGAAGCGTCGGCTCGTCCGAGCTGCTCCAGAACGCCACGCCGCGTGGCGTCCGAGAGCGCGGCGAACGAAGTATCAAGGCGGGTCCTCATATACTGAACCATATGGTTCAGTAGTGTAACGCAAGCGTTCGCGGCATGCAAGGGGTGGCCGCGAAGAACGATGCGTCCTACGATTCAGGGCTCGCGTATTCGCCGAGCCGGCGTCCTTCGCTCCGCTCAGGACAGGCTTTCAGCGCACGGCCCAACTGGAATTCTGGTCACTCTTTCAGCTGTGCAGTTTCTTGGTCCCGTCGGGACGAAATTGATCTTCGGGTTCGCCGAGCGTACGTTAGGTTGGGGCGTGCCCATCACGCCTCGGTTGTCCCAGAAGCTCCAGCAAACCCTCGGGGGACAGGAGGGCGCCGAGTTTGTGAATTGGATGCATGAGATGGACGCGCGCGACCGCGACGTCGCTACGCACGGCGATTTTGACCAGTTACGTGCGGACATCGCCGAGTTGCGACAAGAGATGCAGGTGGGCTTCGCGACGCTCGAGACCCGGTTCGAGCGCCGCTTCGGCGATCTGATCAGGTGGTCGTTCGTGTTCTGGGTGGGCGCGGTCGGCGCGATTGCGATGCTCGCGCGCGCGTTGCGCTAGGGACTGCGTCTCACCAGCGACTCAAGGGCCTCGAGCGCTTCGCCGGCCGCGGACAGGCGCTCCACTTCCGCCGTAAGCTCCCGGCAACGTGCCTCGGCGCGCGCGCGACCGGACTGCGCCTCCTGCAGCCGCCCATCCAGGTCGGCCAGCTCCGCCTCAGCTTCCTGCAGCAGGCCCGCCTGGTCTTCGAGCCCGCGCAGCCCGGCAATCTCCTCGAGCACCTGATCGCGCTCGGCGGCGAGCGCTTCCGCCTCGGCCACCGCTTCCTCGGCGATCCGCCGCCGCTCCTCGGCCTGAGCCTCGAGCGCGGCCCGCGCCCGGCGCTCCTTCTTCAGCTCGGCCTCGCCCCGCCCGAGCGCGGCGCGAGCTTCCTCCAGCTCCCCAGCTAGCCGGGTCCGTTCCTCGATCGCGGACTCGAGCCGGGCGCGCATGGCCTCGATCAACTCCCGCACTCGGGCAGCGGTCTGCTGCGGCTCGGCACCACCGGCGTGAGCGGTCATCGCCAGACGCTCCCGCAGCGACGCGGTCCGCTCCTTACCGTTCTTCGCGCGCGCCACGCGCGGGCCCGCTTTCGGAGGCGGAGGCGGAGGCTCGGCCGCCAGCTCGATGGTCGCTGGCGGCTCGTCCCCCCTCTCCCGAAGGGAGAGGGGGTCAGGGGGTGAGGACCCGGGAACGGCCGTGAGCTCGGAGAGCACCCGGGAGATCGTCCGCGGCTTGCGGGCTGGAACGTTGGCATCGAAACCGGTGGTCACGCGCTCCTCTCCATCGCGCGCTCGAAGCGCGCGCTGATCATCTCGGTGATAAGGGCGTCGATGTCCCTGGCTCCCTTGGACGACGGAGCGTAGGCATTGATGGGCAGGCCGTCGCTCGAGGCCCGTGCGAACTGCGTGCACTGCCTCACGATCGTCTCCGACAGAAACTCAGGGTAGTGCGACTCCAGCGCCCCTTTGGCCTCGCGTGCGATCCGGGTCGTGGGGTTGTACTGATTGATGACGATCCGGATCCGCTGCAGCCGGTGGTTCAGGTCGTCCTCGAGCTGGCCCAGCGTCTCGAACAGCAGTTTGAGACCGTGAAACGACAGGAAATCCGGAAGCACCGGCACGAGCAGGTCGTCGGACGCCATCAGCGCGTTGAGGTTCAGCAGCCCAAAGGAGGGCGGGGCGTCCATGACAATGAACTCGTAGCGGTCCAACACCCCGGCGAGGGCCCGCTGGAGCTTGTACTCGCGCCCGGCCATCGGCATGAGCGAGATGTCGATGGTCGTCATCCGCAGGTTGGCCGGAAGCACATCGAACTCGGCGAGCGCGTGCGGCACGATCACGTCTTCGATCGGTACTCCATTGACCAGGATCTCGAAGATCGTGCGCTCGAGGCTCTCGGCGGCGAGGCCCAGGTGCTGGGTCGCGTGCCCCTGTGAATCGAGGTCGATCAGCAGGACCCGATGGCCCAGCTCCGCGAGCCGGTAGGCGTACGCCACCGAGAGGCTGGTCTTGCCGGTGCCACCCTTGAAGTTGAGGAAGAGCTGGCGGCGCGGCGGTTCCCGGCGAGGGTGGCGGTCCAACACCCTGCGGTACGCCGACAGGTGTCGCGGCTGGTACGAAGCGGGTCCGCCGCCGAGTGCCTTCAGCTCGGGCAGTTTGTCCGCGGCGGACAGTTGCTGGTCCGTGAAGCCCAGGAGCTTGGCGAAGTGGCTCCGCTTGTAACGGATCTCCACTATGAAGCTCGCTGCACGATTCCGGCTTCCGTGCGTTGAGGGTCCTGGGAGGTGGCGCGAAGGATCCGATGCACGATGCGGCGTACCTGGGGGTCGGGATCGCCGCTCAGCGGCTCCAGGAGCGGCCGCAGGGCGAGCCCGCGCGCCGCGGCCGCGGCGAGCACGACGCGCCGCCGAACGTGCGGGTTGGCGTCGGCGATCCCCCAGCGGATGTGAGGCTCGAGCCGCGCCGGGTCCCGTTCCAGCAGCCGGCCGAGCGACTGGTAGGCCGCGGCGCGAACGTTTGGATCTTCAGCGGTGGCCCAGGGGCGGACGGCATAAAACGCGTCGTCGCCCCCCCCGCCCCCCCCGCCGCGACGGCCGAGCCGGAGGAGCAGCTCCACCTGGTCCTGTGGGTGCTTTGCCGCCGCCAGCGCCGCGACCAGATCGTCCGCAGGAGAAGGGGGAGGGGGGACGGGGGACGGGGGAGGGGGCACCGCCGATGGCGCTGTCGCCTGCTCGAGCTGCTCGCGCAGCACGGCCTCGCGCCGCTCTCCCAGTGCGTTGTCCCGTTCGAGGTCGAGGACCGCGCGGCGCAGGCTGGCGATGAACTCGGCAAGGTCGACGGCTTCGGTGTCGCCGTCGCGCACGGCGCGCTGCCACTCGACCACCCGCGTGAGCAACGTCTCGCGGGATGCCACCAGCTCGTCCACGCGAGCCCGCAGCTGCGAGGCTGTCTGTTCGCTGGCGGCGATGCGCTCCCGATCCGCAGCCACTTCCCGCCGCAGGCGCACCAGCTCCTGCGCGTCGCCCTTACCGTCCGACTCGAAGAGATGTCCCTGGAGCTTGGCGCGCAGCGCCTCGGAGTGTTCCAGTCGCCGGTGCAGCGCGGCGACTTCCGCACGGGCGCGGGCGACCTCGTCCTGGAGCACGCTCAGACGCTGGGTTTCACCGGCCTCACGGGCAAGAGCCTCGGCGAGGCGGATGCGGGCCTGATCGGCTTCGGCGCGCGCCTCGTCGAGCGCGCCGCGCAGCTGCTCGAGCCGGCACTCGAGCAGCACGGTCCGGTCCGAGCCGGCTGGCGTGCTTCGACGCGGGGCCGTTACGCCCCCTCGCAAGGCAAGAGGACCATGCGTCACTATAGTGAAAAGCGTGATTTCGCGAAACCCGGGAGGCCTCGGGGGCTGGCGGAGTGGTGGCGGCGACCGCTCTATATTCAACGCATGACCCGCACACTCGTCGTCTCCGCCGTGGCGGTGTTGGTCGCCGCCCTCCCCGAATCTCTGTCCGCTCAGCAGTGCTCTCCCCACAACGCCGGCCTCGCCCTGCCGCCGGGGTTCTGCGCCGTCGTGTTCGCCGAATCGCTCGGACCGGTGCGGCACATGGCCGCGCTGCCGAATGGCGACCTCGCCGTCGCGGTC
>JAUYMQ010000232.1 GCA_030698575.1 Deltaproteobacteria bacterium | reverse complement strand
ATCGAGCCGAAGCCGGTCCTGATCGTGAAGGTCTCGCGGCAGGCCATCACGACGCTCGCGCTGGAGCGGACCGAGGCGCCGGCGGTGGTGGAGCGGTTGGGTGGCGAGATGGACTGGAACAGCCGGCGGGGGTTTGCGGCGATTGCGGATGGGTGACGAAGATGAAGCATTCAGAGGCTGAAACGAGCGGTCTTGTCATAGAAGGGAGATGTCATGATCGCCATTACCGTCTTTCCTCGTTCCAAATCTGAGCCCTCCTCTTTCGAAGGTATTGGCCTTCAGCGGGACGGTTGGAACGATTTCAGCTTCATGACCCTCTACCACCTGTACGTGTCCATGCCGGAATTTTCCGGGCGGATCGGTCAGGTCAAAATTCTCCGCCGCGGTCAGACAAAGGCTGACGGGCTTCTGCTCCCGGTTGGAACGCTGGCGCCGCTCGGCCCCGACTTCGTCTCGTTAGGGCAGGACCTAGACTACTACGAGCGGCTTGCAACCTTGCCCGAGGATCTTCGCAAGGAGGTCCTAGAAGCGCTCCGAGACGCCTTGGCCTATCCAGACCACGCCGCAGCCTTCTTGGACGAGCCCGGCTGGAGCACATCAGTCGTCCGCGACATCGAATGGGAAACCTTCCGCCGCGACGCGGCCGTCCTGCTCGCTCGGGATTATACACGCGTGGCACGTCTGGGCTTGGACCTATCTTTCCAGGTAAGAGGGTGGGCCGATCCGCTCAGGCTCTCGTTCGAGGCTCCGGGCGATCGCTTCTGGCGGAATACCTCCGCCGCACTCCCCGATCGTGTCGCGATCCTGATCGGCCGAAACGGAGCTGGAAAGAGCACCCTGATCTCGCGCTTGGCCCGCATTCTACATGCCTCTCAGCGAGACCGGGCCAGCGAAGCCTTGCAAAGCCTCGGTGAGATCGAGCCAGCAGGGATCGGCTTCACCCGTGTAGTCAACTTGGCCTACAGCGCCTTCGACGCTTTCCAGCTTCCGGGCGTGGGGTACCCTGAGCAGAAGCAAATTGTCGACGACATGGCTCGTGGCAGCGGCCGCTATCACTACTGCGGCCTGCGCAGCATGCGCCGGGAGTTGATGCAGGCCGAGGGTATCGGCGATGTCGACGGAAATCCCATTCAGCCGTTGGACTTGGATCGACAGGAAAGGATCATCCTCAAGTCGAGTCAGGAGCTGTCGGACGAGTTCGGTACGACTATTGGCCAGATTCAAGAAGCGGGCCGACAGGAGTTGTTTGGCCAAGTCTGTCGCATTCTTGCAACCGACGCCTCTTTCACCGATCTCGGTACCGATCCTGCTACGGCGGTCATCCAAGCCCCGATTGCCCGGTTCGACTCATGGAGCACCGGGCACAAGATCGTCATGCACGCGGCGGCATCCCTTGTCGCCTTCACCGAACCCAAATCGATCGTCCTGTTCGACGAGCCCGAAAGCCATCTGCATCCTCCGCTCCTCGCGGCCCTGATGCATGCCATGCGCCTCATACTCAGGCAGAATGATGCTTTCGCAGTGATCGCCACCCATTCGCCGGTCGTAGTCCAGGAAACCCTTGCCCGCCACATCGCGGTGGTCCGCCGGTCGGCCGAGACGCGCATCCGCCCGCCGACAATTGAGACCTACGGAGAGAGTATTGGCGAGATTACCAATGAGGTTTTCGGTCTCGCGACGGAGGCAACCGACTTCCATAAGACTCTCGCCGCCCTCGTTGATGCAGGCATGACCTTGGAGGGAATCGAAAAGCTGTTCGACAAAGGCATGAGCCTTCAGGCGCGGGCCTTTGTCATGACTCTCCTAGCCAGCAGATAGTCCGGGCATGTGGAACCTCACTCCAGATGCGCGTGGCGATCTGGACGCGATTCTAGATCGTGCTCTGACCTACGCCAACGGGCTGCCGGTTTATGCGCTGTCGGCGGTAGAGCGAGGCGCTGTTCACACGGTTTACCAACTCTACGACGACCTTCTGGGCCAGCCGCACCTCGACCTGGCGCCTCCCGAGCTCAATGGGGCAAGACAGGCGCTCCAAGCCGCTTATGATCAGGTGCAGGTCGGCGGCAGGTTGGCTGACCTTCGCGTCCGACTTTTAGCCTCGGCTGACATCTGTCCCTATTGCGGATTCGGCGAGCCACGGGACCTAGATCACTATCTTCCTCGCAGCGCTTACGGGGAACTGGCGATCTATCCGCGCAACCTCATCCCGAGTTGCAATCCCTGCAACAACGCTAAACGTGCCATTGTCCCCGGCTTGGACGACGCCACTGCGCCGGGCTTCATTCACCCCTATTTCCAGACGCTACCCGATCAGGATTTCCTGAGGGCCGATGCCTTGTATGTGGATGGTGCCCTTCAAGTGAGCTTCCGGATCGATGCTGCCAACATCGATCCCATCCTTGCGGCGAAACTCCAATTCCAGCTTGACCGTTTGAAGCTGAACGAGCGCTACCCCAAACGGATCAACACCTATCTCTCAGAACAAAGGGTGGGAATTCTGCAGGTGGGCACCATCGGCGAGGCCGCACTCAGGACCTTCCTCGAAGCCTCAGCTACAAGCCTGTCCAATGACTTCGGTCGCAATGACTGGCGAGTTGCCCTTCTCCGCGCCCTTGCAGCAGAGGTGGATTTTGCTCGTGAGCCCGAGCTTTATCTAGGACCTCTACAGCGTCCAGTAGCCTGACTGCGCTTCACCACGATTGTCCGAAGCAAACTCACACTTCTCGAGAAGTGGACGCTCCTAAGGCTCAGAGGAGAAGAGAACAAGTCGTTCCGCACCCTCAATCATCATCCATCTTCAGCGCCGCGATGAAGGCCTCCTGCGGGATCTCGACCTTGCCGAACTGCCTCATCCGCTTCTTCCCCGCCTTCTGCTTCTCGAGCAGCTTCTTCTTGCGGGTGGCGTCGCCGCCGTAGCATTTGCTGGTCACGTCCTTGCGCAGAGCGCGGACGGTTTCGCGGGCGATGATCTTGCCGCCGAT
>JAUYMQ010000225.1 GCA_030698575.1 Deltaproteobacteria bacterium | reverse complement strand
CGACTGTGCCCGCCCGGTCGATGAGGATTGTGCTGGGGTGGCCCCATACGCCGAAGGCGGCGGGGCTCCGGCCCTGCGGCTCGATCCAGAGCGGAAACTCGATCCCGAACTCCCGGGCGAAGACCCTGAGCGCGGCCGCGTTCTCGCGCAACCCGACGCCCACGAACTCGACGCCTCGTTCCTTGAACTCCCGGTACAGCTTCGCCTTGGCGGGAGCCTCCCGCCGGCAGTTCGGTCACGTGGTCGTGAAGAACCCAAGCACGATCACCTTCCCGCGCAAGTCGGTGAGCCGGGCCTCGCGCCCGTCGAGGGACGTGAACACGAACTCGGGCACCGGCAACAGCTCGACGGGGCGATGGACCGCCATCGCGTCGAACGGGTGTTTCGCCCCGCCTGCGGTCGCGCCGAAAGGCGCCCCGATCACGAGGAGGAAGACGGCCGCGACTGTCAGCGAGACTCGTTCCACCGCATGCCTCCATCGACGCTCCGGAAGATCTTGCCGTCCATCGTCGCGGCGTAGAGCTCGCTGGGCGTCTTCGGGTTGACCGTGACGGCCGCGACGTTTTTCGGGCCATTCGTCACGCGGGCCCACGTCTCCCCGGCGCTGTCACTGCGGAAGATCCCGTCGCGCATCGCCGCGTACATCAGGTTGGGGTTCTCCGGGCTCACCGCAAAGCCGTTCACCGTGCGCCTGGTGGGCAGCCCGCCCACCGCCTTCCACCCTCAGAAGCAGTCCGGATTGCGGACCAGGCCCTCGGCCGTGCCGGCGTAGAGGAAGATCCCGCCCATCCCCGTGGGGATGTTCACCGAGGTGAGGACCTTGACCTCACCGGCGGGCCCGTCGTCCACCCTCACCCACACGGCGCCGCCATCGGTGGTCCGGTACACCCCCTCACCCCGCCCGCGCACGGCGGCATGCAGCTTCCGCGGGTCGTTGGGGTCAAGGGCGAGGCCGTGAACGTCAAGCCCTCCGAGTCCCGTGCTGGTCTCGGCCCAGGAGCGTCCGCCGTCTTGCGTCTTGAACACTCCTGCCTCGTGGGTGGCCACGTAGAGGGTCCCCGGGTCCTTCGGGTCAGCGATCAGCGCCATGGTATCCAGGGGGCCATGCGTCGCCGACAGCGTGACCGGCTGCCAGGTCCGGCCCCGATCCTCGGTGCGGGAGAGCCCCGGGTGCGTCCCCAGGTAGAGGCTTCGCCCCTCCGCATCCATCGCTAGCGCGTGGACATGCTCGAAGGCGCGCTTCGCCTGCCCCTTCGACGGCCGCTCGCCCGCCCAGGCGGGCAGTTGCCCGCCGACCACGGCCAGACACACCAGAGATCCCACCAGACTCCGCCACATCGTGATCAGTCTCATCTCGCCCCCGCTTCTGTGCTCTGCTCTAGCTGTGCGGCCAGATGGCTGGCCGGCTCGCCAGAGCAGCGGTTGATCGTGCGGACCCGCACCCGGCCGGTCGTGCCGATCCTCTGTTCCATCCGTCTCGCCCTCGTGCTCTCCGGTGAGCCTGGCTCCACGCAAACGGTGACCTCTGCGCCTTCGGCGCCCGCATGGCCTCGACGGCCATCCCCCGCCCTTGGCACGCCGGCTGGCGGTCAGCGCGGCGGACGCGCCTGCGCGGACTCGGGGGAGGCCGGCCGTTCGCCGGATAGGGGCGGGTGCGCAACGCGAGGCCGGAGGGACCCCGGAGCGGACGCCGACCTTATCGAATCGGGCGGAGCAGCCGGCTACGGTTGAAGCGGAGCTAGGCGAGCGAAGCGGGTGGAGCGCGCGGAGACGAGGGGCTCGCGTGGATCTGCGAAACCAACGAGGGAGCCGACAGCACCGGAAGCGAGGCGGTCACCGCCCGGTCCCACTGCATCGGGAAAACCTGGGGGACGATGGCTGGGACGGGATCCGCGAGACGCGACTGCCCACAGACCCTGACTGAGGAGTCGGACTCCGCGCATCCAGTCTCGGCGGCGGGAGCCGAAGCGGAGCTGGAGAGGCAGAAGAGCAACACGAGGAGCGCCGTCACAGCGGTCAGCGCGGAAAATTCCCTGGTCGTCATCTTGATTCGGAGGCTCACCGTCACTCTGCTGGACCCATCGATGATGCTAACACGTTCCCTCACGTGGTCAAGCACGGGAGCGCGTCGCGGACGCCCGCCCTGACGGGCGATCCCCGCTGGCCCGGGCGATCAGACCCGACGTCAACTCGGGGAGGCGGTCCAGCGCGGTGGATGTGGCGAGCAGGATCGGGGCGAGGATCAGGAGGGCCAGCGTGAGCCGGCGGCCGGCCATGCGGCACGCCAGCCGGGCGCAGCGCCTCCGCTCGTGGACGTAGACCGCAACGGCTGCGCCCAACCCGGGAGCGCCCGCCGGGATGAGGATCCACCGATACTGCATCGTCACCGTCATGAAGGCTCCGCTGCCTCAACGGATGAGACGGACCGTCTCGGCAAGCGCCTCGCGAGCGACCTCGGCGTCGGCCGCAAGCCAGACGATGGCCGGCCCGCTGCGGTAAAAGTAGTGGACCTGGCCGAGCCCGAGCGCCGAATAGAGTGGGATGCCGGCCTCGTTGCGTGCCTTCAGGTGGGTGAAGCGCCCCTCGGTATTCGCCGCGCCGCGCCCGATCCCGTCGACCATGCGCGAGAACTGCCACCGCGCCACGGGGCCGAGGTGCGAGCGCGACACATACAGCATGGCGACGGCGGCGTTGCGCTCGTAATGCGCCACCCAGGCGTCCCGCAGCAGCATCCGCTTGCCGTGCAGGCGCCCGATCTCCGCGAGCGCCTCCGCGCCCTGCGTGGTATGGGTGAGGGGCAGGCCGGCCAGCGAGGGCGGGACGTCGGGCGGGCGGCCGCAGCCCGTCGCGAGGAAGAGCAGCGCCAGCACGACAGGCGCGGCCGCGCGGCGGGCGAGGCCGGGCGCACGGCTCACACCGTGACCAGGATGGCGAAGCCCAGCAGCACGACGCCCGTCCCGAGCCCGAGGCGTATCCGCTCCCGGTGCGCGAGGTTCCACCGGGCGAGGCGGGCCAGCACGGGGCGGGAGGAGGCGGCGACGAGGAGCGCGGCCAGTGGCAGGATGAACATCAGGTTGTAGAGGAGGAGATAGCCGAAGCCGGCCAGGCGGTCCGCCTGAGCGGCCAGCAGCGAGAGCACCGCGAGGTAGACGGCGCCACTGCACGGAACGGTGCAGAGCCCGATGAGGATACCGCCGGCGACGAGACCGGGCACCGTCATGCGACGGGCCGACGCCCGTGCCCACTCGCCGACCGCGGCGGGCGCCTGAAGGCGGACCCCGAGGTCCGGGATGAAGTAGTCCTTCAACATCCAGAGCCCGAGGGCGATGGACAGCACGGCCGCCATGCGGGCCGGGACATGGGCCTGGGTGAACATGGCGCTGGTGGCCAGGAGGCCGAGGCCGAGCGCCAGATAGGTGAGGAAGACCGCCGCGACGTAGATCGACCCGAGCCCGAGCACGCGTCCCCGCACCGCCACGGCGCCCTCCCCCGTGCGGAGCTGCGCGGCTGCCAGCAGAGAGGCGACGAACAGGAGCAGGACCGTGAAGGCGCACGGGTTGAAGCCGTCGGCGAAGCCGGCGACGACGACGGTGCCAAGCGTGACCACAGGCGGCAGCCCCGTGAACGCCGGTGTCGGCGGCCGCCCGAGGCCGAGCCACGCGGCCACGCCGAGCGCGGCGACCGCCAGGACGGAGAAGGTCAGGACGCGGGCGGCGCGCATGTGCTACGCCTCCACGATGAGTCGCCCCTGCATCGTCGGGTTCGCGCGGCCGCCGCAGCACACGTCGCAGTAGTACTCGTAGACTCCCGGCGTCGCCGGCGTGAACGTCGCCCATCGCGTGCCCTTCGGGGGAGCGATGATGTTGACGCCCAGCCCGTCGATGGCGAACTGGTGCTTGCCGCCGCCGTCCGTGTGGAACTGGGTGTCCACGCTGGTGAGGCGCACGGTCAGCGGCCGCCCGGCCTTGGCGCGGATCTCCTGCATGGAGAACCCGCCCATCGTGCCGTCGATGTCGACGACTTGCCCGCCGGGCGGCACCGGGCCTGTATCACGCGCCGCCGGCGCCACCAGCCAGGCCACGGTGACGACCGCCGTCCCGACGATAAGAATGTACGCGTTGCGCTTCCATCGCTTCGCCCGCTTGTTCCGCCTCTGCCCATGTCCCATCGGTCACCTCCGTCTCGTGTTCATGGCAGGACGAAGACGCCTGCTCGGCCAGCCCGTCTCCGGCAAGAACATGCAGAAGCAACGGGAATGCCAAAGTCCGGAATAGGAAAGAGCCAAAGATCTGCGCGCTTGCGGGGAGGGGCTCGGGAGGCCTCGCACGACGTCTCTGACGGAACGTCAGCCGGGGACGCGTGCGGCCGGGACGTCCGACATTCTGTCAGCCCAAGGGGGCCAGTCCCCCGATCGTCGGCGAGGGCCCCCGAACCCCTTCCCCGGATGTTCAGTGGGCGGAGTGACCGCCCTGGCTGCCGAGATACTTCTGCGGGTTCTTCTCGAAGCTGTTCTTGCAGCCAGCGGCGCAGAAGTGATAGGTCTTCCCCTCATGGGTCGCCGTCGCCGCAGCCTTCTTCTCGTCGACCTCCATCCCGCACACAGGATCCTTTGTCATGATTGACCTCCTCTCGGTGTGATGGTTCCATCCACCTCGGGCGGCCCGGCTCATTCCGGGGCGCCGCGGCCGGGGCTCCCGCTCAGCAGCACCCCCCACGCCGGCGGGGCGTGCCTGCGGAGCTCGCGCCCTTCGTCAGCTGCTCGTCATGGGTGACGGTCGAAGGTGACCTATCCGTGTCGAGACCCTTCGCCACGGGCGCCGACTGGTCATGACGTCCGTGGCCGCCCATCCCGCAGCCCGCGCCGCCGCGGCGCAGGAGAAACCACCCCGCGCCGAGCGCGAGCACGATCCAGATCCAGTTCGCCGTGATCCATTCAGTCATGTCTCATCCCTCCTGTCGCGGGCTGTGCGCCAATTCGCCGCGACAGCCAGTTGTAGAGCGGCACGAACACCAGCGCCGCGTAGACGCCGTAGAGGAAGCTTTCGGCGAGCCCGAGGACGAAGCTCGCGGGGGTGATCCCGCGAAAGCCCGGAAGCACCAGTTCCCAGACGCGCATCATGGAATACGCGGGCAGGGCCAGATCCCAGAGGATACAGAGGGTGAAGGTGATGGCGCTGAGGAGCCCGAGCGTCAGGCCGATCACGGTGAGGTTCAGGGGTTTCATCGGTTCCGCCTCCCTTCGTGGTCCAGCAGGACGGGCGGCCGGAAGCGCCGCAGGCGCAGGGCGTTCGAGACGACGGAGACCGAGCTGGTGGCCATGGCCGCGGCCGCGAGGATCGGGTTGAGCAGCCAGCCGAAGAACGGGAACAGCACGCCGGCGGCCACCGGGATCAGGGCGGTGTTGTACGCGTACGCCCAGAAGAGGTTCTGCTTGATGTTCCGCATCGTGGCCTTGGACAGCGCGATGGCTGTCACGACGCCGCGGAGGTCTCCGGACATGAGCGTGATGTCCGCCGCTTCCATGGCCACGTCGGTGCCCGTCCCGAGGGCGAGGCCGATGTCGGCCTGCGCCAGGGCGGGCGCGTCGTTGATCCCGTCGCCGACCATTCCCACGAGCTTGCCCTCGTCCTGGAGCCGCTTGACCTCCTTGGCCTTGTCCCCCGGGAGGACCTCGGCCAGCACCCGGTCGATTCCGACCTCGCGCGCGATGGCCTCGGCAGTGCGGAGGTTGTCCCCGGTGATCATGATGACCTCCAGGCCGAGCCGATGCAGGGCGGCGACCGCCGCGGCCGAATTGGGCTTGAGGGTGTCGGCCACCGCCACGAGCCCGGCCGCCCGTCCGTCCACCGCCACGTACATGGGCGTCTTCCCCGCGCTGGACAGGCGCGCGGCCTCATCCGTAAGGAGTCCGCCATCGACGCCGCGGTCCTCCATGAGGCGCAGATTGCCGACCAGGACCGAGCGGCCATCCACACGGGCGACGATGCCGTGGCCGGGCACCGCGTGGAAGTCCTCGGCATCGGTGAGGGCGAGCCCTCGCTGGCGCGCGCCGTCGACGATGGCCCCGCCGAGGGGATGCTCGGAGCCGCGCTCTGCGCTCGCGGCCAGGCGCAGGAAATCGTCGGCGATGAATGCCCTGCTCGGCACGACATCGGTCAGCGCCGGCTTTCCGGCCGTCAAGGTGCCGGTCTTGTCGAAGACCAGCGTCCGCAGCCTGTGGGCGGTCTCCAGGGCCTGACCGCTCCGGATCAGGATGCCGTGCTCAGCCCCCTTGCCGGTGCCCACCATGATCGAGGTGGGCGTGGCGAGCCCCAGGGCGCAGGGGCAGGCGATGATGAGCACGGCGACGAAGTTGAGCAGCGCGTACGTCAGCGCCGGCGCCGGCCCGAGCGCGTACCAGGCAAGCCCGGTCACGACCGCGATGCCGATCACCGCCGGGACGAAGTAGCCGGTCACCGTGTCCACGAGCCGCTGGATGGGCGCCTTCGAGCCCTGCGCGGCCTCGACCAGCTTGATGATCTGGGCCAGCACCGTGTCCTTGCCGACCTTGGTGGCCTCGAAGGTGAACGAGCCCGTCGTGTTGAGGGTGGCGCCGATGACCTCGTCGCCGGCCTTCTTGTCCACTGGCATGCTCTCGCCGGTGACCATCGATTCGTCGAGGCTCGACGCCCCGCTGCGGACCACGCCGTCCACCGGCACCTTCTCGCCGGGCCGGACCACGACCAGGTCGCCCGACACGACCTCCGCGACCGGGATGTCGGTCTCGCTGCCGTGCCGGATGACCCGGGCGGTCCTGGGCTGCAGGCCGATCAGCTTCTTGATCGCCTCGGAGGTCCGCCCCCGCGCCACCGCCTCGAGGTACCGCCCGAGAAGGATCAGCGTGATGATGATGGTGGAGGTGTCGAAATACACCTCGCGCGCGACGCCCTGGGCTCGGAAGAACCCGGGGAAGAGGATCAGCCCCACGCTGTAGAGGTAGGCGGCCGAGGTCCCCACCGCGATGAGGGTGTTCATGTCGCTGGTCCGATGCCGCAGGGCGGCCCAGGCCCCGCGGTAGAACTGCCACCCTGCCCAGAACTGGATCGGCGTGGTCAAGATCCAGAGGACGACGAAGTTCTGGAGGATGTCCGGCACCCAGGGGAAGAGCGACGGATAGCTTCCCAGGAACACCGGGACGCTCAGCACGGCGCCGGCGGCGATCTTCCGGCGGAGCCTCCAGAGCAGCGCCTGGTGACTCCGCGCCTCCCGCTCGCTCAGGTCCTCCGCGCTCGTCGCCGCCCCGGCGACCTCTCCGACCTCGTAGCCGAGATCCCGGATCGCGGCACGCAAGTCCTCGACCGCCACCTGGGTCGGGACGTACTCCACGGTGGCCCGCTCCGCCGCGAAGTTGACCGCGGCGGACAGGACGCCCGGGAGGCTCGCCAGCCCCTCCTCGATCTTCGCCACGCACGAGGCGCAGGACATCCCGCGCACCGGGATCGTGATGGTCTCTCCGGGGACCTCGTAGCCCAGGTCGCGGATCGCCTCGACGAGCCCCCGGGGGGTGGCGCCGTCCTGGACGCGGATGCTGGCCCGCTCGGTAGCGAGGTTGACGGTGGCCTGCACCACTCCGGGTTGCCGCGCCAGCGTCGATTCGATCTTGGCCACGCACGACGCGCAGCTCATGCCCCGGATCGGGAGCTCAACCGTGCGGTCCGGCATGTCCATTGTCCTCCATGGATGTACGTCCTCCCGGCCGCATCCGGGTCCGAAGGGATCGCCGGAGCTGCGCGGCGCCGACGTCCAGCGCCGTGACCCCGGGTCGTGAGCGGAGCGGTGGGTTTGCTTGGGCAGCGCGCACCGCGATCGCCTGGCACGCGTCGGGGTTCGCCGGGCAGACGCCGTCCGGGCCCAGGGCTGCGCACGATGAGCCGCTTCCGCACTCCCGCTGGCGCCCGCGCATGAAGAGTCCGAACAGCGCGAAGAGCACGGCGAGGGCGAGGATGCCCAGGATCGCGGTCATGGCCGGTTCACGCCGAGGAGAGCAGCCCCGCGAAGCCCATGAAGGCCAGCGAGAGGCTGCCGGCGATGAGGAGCACCAGCGCCGTGCCCTTGGCGACATCCGGGACATCGGCGAAGTCGACGCTCTCGCGGATCGAGGCCATGAGCACGAGCGCCAGCGTCAGGCCGAGCCCCGCGCCGATCGCGAAGGCGAGCCCCTCACGGAAACCATAGCCGCGGTT
>JAUYMQ010000223.1 GCA_030698575.1 Deltaproteobacteria bacterium | reverse complement strand
CATGGTCGGACGGCCTCCTGATGGGTCACCTTGATTGTCTACGCGTACTGTTCGCCGAGGAGAAGACCCGCCGGAGTGCGCGATCCACAGTCGCGGGAAAGAGTGCTGAAGACGAAGTTTTGGGAAAAGGAAAGGTTTAATGTCACCTAGCATCTGCGCTATCCTCATCGTTCCTCCTCCTGGGGACCCCCGTGGTTTGCTCCGCGGGGGTCCTTGTGGCTCTCGCCCGCCGATCGTCTGGCCTGACGGGGACGCGTGGCGCGTGATCAGCGACTGGCCGATGGGCGATTGTCCTCCCGGAGCGGCCCTCGTTCTCGTGTGGGAATGCGGAACCCTCTTGGAAAGCGTTGAGCGTGTTGAGCGCCTACGCACCCCCCATCGCGACGGGGGTGTCTACTCCGTAGTTCGTAGAGTCCTATTCGGTGGCGTACAAATGGCGGAGGGTCTTAGAAAAGCCTGCGGAGAACTCGGACGCGTCGTGCTCTTGGATTCGTCCGGAAGAGAGGTGACCGGTGGGACGTGAGGTGCGCCGCGTAGCGCTGGACTTCGAGCATCCAATTCGCGAGCGTTGGTCGGGATTCGTGAACCCGCACTATCTAGAATGTCCCGCTCACTGCGGGGGTGGGTACTCCGAGGAATACCGGTTTCTGGAGCCACATGTTCGGACGCTTCTCCGCGATGCTGAGAAGAAGGGCGGTGCTGCGCTGAAGATCGCGACTGCGCTTGCCGAGCGTGAACCGTTCCCCTTTGGTTTTGAGGGGATGGCGACCTATGTGACGACGGAGAAGATCCTCGCGCTGGCCGGCGCGTTGTTGACCTGTCCTGTCTGTGGCGGTAGCGGTGTAGATCCTAAAATCCAAAGCGTTTACGACGCGTGGGTCCCTACGCCCCCGCCGCCAGGCGATGGCTGGCAGATGTGGGAGACCACAAGTGAGGGATCGCCGATCTCACCTGTGTTTTCTACACCTGAAGATCTCGCCCACTGGCTCTCCAACAGTCGAGCATCCTCTTTCGGAGACGACACCGCGACCTATGAGCAGTGGCTCGGGATGATCCAAGGACCTGGCTGGGCACTGGATCTGGTTATTCAAGACGACCGTCTCATGACCGGTATCGCACTCGCCGCTTCTCAGTCGGAAACCGGGAAAACAACATGAATCCCACCCTCTATCTCAGCAACTGGTCCAGCTATCGCACTCTCGGACACCACGGTCCGGGGCGAAAGCTCACGATCATGGCAGCGCCGAGATCGTGGGAGCAAGGTGAGGGGAAGGTGCCGGCACTCATTCCTGCGCTCGTGGACCTACGCGCACATCGCGAAGGTGCCGTTGACATGTTCGAGTATCGGCGACGATACGAACAAGGTCTCAACATAAACAAGCTGCGTCCGGGCGTGCTCTATACCACAGCCGCGGGTGGGACATTTGTCACCGATGGCGATACCCTCTGCTGCGCCTGTTCGCGAGACGTGGCTTTTCAAGGCCGTTGTCATCGCGTATTCGCGGCTAAGGCGCTCGTCCAAGCTGGTTGGCACATCATTCTAGATGGTGTGGAGGTGCTCGATGCTGAGTGATATCCACGTTGTTCTGCTTATTCCCATTCCCGACGACCCTCACGGGCTGCTCCAGGAGGGTGTTTGTGGGGCAAAGCCGCCTACGGTGGCTCTTTGGGAGCGACCCTTCGGGCACCCACCGTCGCCGTGGTCGAACGCTCCCCTTCAGATCGGAAGCCGTCCCCTCGTCACGGCTTTAGTCCTTGCGTGGGACGGCCACCCGGTGCCGGAGGGGCTGGATCGACTGCGTCGGGTATTGTGGCGCGAGAACTGTTCCATTGAGTCGTTTGGAATCCGCCAAATGGAGCCGGAGATGGCACAGGTCATCCACCTGGTCAAGAAGCTGGCAGCACCGAGGCTGGGTTGTCGTTATCTCGCCCTTGACGACTTCGGACATGGCGCGTTCGACGACTTCGGACAGGGCGTGTTCGATGCCGAGTGAACCAAAGGATGTTTGGGAACTCCGAAAGGCAGACGCTGACAGCGATCGGCTCGGTGAGTTCCTCTGCGACGGGTGGGAGCCCTTCGCGGTGACTGTCGAACAGCGTGAGAGTACCAAGCGCGGGCGCGCGCTGCAAGAGTGGACGCAGGATGTCTACCACCTGCGTCGGCGCCGGGAAGTGTTCGATGCCGAATGACACCCAATCCGTCGATCTCGTACGTCTCGCCGCAACCCTTACGACCGCTCAGGTCAATAAGATGGCTCACGCGCTCGGGTGGCCGGATACGCTCAACATCGGTCGGCGTTCGGGGCGTATCAAGTGGCGGAATCCTTACCGCAATGGATGGTCAGGCGCCGCTCTTGACCCTGACTGGACGGCCGCCGAGGTCGCGGGGCTGGCGGTGAGCCGCCCGCCATATGAAACGCACCCGTACACCACTTGGAGCGTCACATCCGCGGGACAGGCTGCTGTGATGTTGCGGCTTCGCGCACGGTTGGAAGTTCAATATCTCGACGCGATCAAAACATCTGCAACATCTTGAGGGACTGAAAATGAAGATGAAACGCTTTCT
>JAUYMQ010000212.1 GCA_030698575.1 Deltaproteobacteria bacterium | reverse complement strand
TCCCCCCGCCGCCGTGCCTGATTCCCTTGCTCGCGACCGCCCTGGAGCTACAAAAAAGCCCCGGCGCGCGGAGGGATAAGCGCCGGGCGGTGGATTTCGCTTGAAGGTATCACGGGGCCCGATCCTGTCAAGGCGACCGGGAATTCAGGGGAGGCGGTAGCGCGCGGCGATGGGGTAGCGCCTGCCCACCCCGAAGGCCCGCCCGGTCACCTTCAGGCCCGGGGGCGCCTGCTGGCGCTTGTACTCGTTCTGCCGGATCATCCTGTACACCCGCCGCACCAGATCCTCGTCGTGACCTCGCGCGATCAGCTCTTCCTCGGTCAGGCTTTCTTCGACCGCCCCGTCGATGATCGGATCGAGCGCCTCGTAGGGCGGCAGCGTGTCCTGATCGGTCTGGTTCGGCCTGAGCTCGGCGGACGGCGGCTTGGTGATGCAGGCCTCCGGGATCGTCTCGCTGCTGCGGTTCAGGTGGCGCGCCAGCGCGTACACCTCCGTCTTGAGGAGATCGGAGACCACCGCCAGGCCCCCCGCCATGTCGCCGTAAAGGGTGCAGTACCCCACCGCCAGCTCGCTCTTGTTCCCGGTGGACAGAACGAGATGACCAAACTTGTTCGAGAGCGACATCAGGATGTTGCCGCGCACTCGCGCCTGGATGTTCTCCTCCGTCGCATCCGGTTCCCGGCCGCCGAAGTGCGGCTTCAGCTCATCGAGATAAGCCTGAAAGAGCTTCTCGATCGGGATGACCTGGTAGTGAATGCCGAGATTCCCGGCAAGAAGCCGCGCGTCGCGAAGGCTTCCCTCGGAGGAGTAGGCGGAGGGAAGGGAAATGCCGTGGACGTTCTCCGGGCCCAACGCGCAGGCGGCGATCACCGTCACCAGCGCCGAATCGATTCCGCCGGAGAGCCCCGTGACGGCCGTCCTGAAACCGCACTTGGCGGCGTAGTCCCGCGTGCCGAGGCAGAGGGCACGGAAGATCTTCTCTTCCTCCGGCGCCACCTCCTCGCGGACCTCTCCCTGGCCACTCTCCGTGTCCCACAGGACGAGATCCTCCTCGAATGCCCCGGCCCGCGCAGCGACCCGGCCCTGCGCGTCGACCGCGAAGCTATCACCGTCGAAGATCAGGCCGTCATTCCCCCCAACGAGGTTCACGAACACGGAAGGGAGCCCATGGTCGGACGCGATGCGCTGGAAGATGCGCAGGCGCCTCTCCGGCTTCTGTCGCTCGAAGGGGGAACCGGAGAGATTCACGATGAGATCGGCCCCCTGCGCGGCGAGTTCGGCGACGGGGTTCAGCGCGTGTATGCGCCGTCCGGAGAAGGTCTCCATCGCCCAGGCATCCTCGCAGATGGTGACGCCCAGCCGGCGGCCCCGGAAGGGCTTCACCGTGACGGCGGCCGAGGGAGCGAAGTATCGCACCTCGTCGAACACGTCGTAGCTGGGAAGGAGGCACTTCGTGGTGAGGGACTGGACGCGCCCCTCGTCCAGCAGCGCGGCCACGTTCCGGTAGCGGGGGCCGTGCGGATCCGGGTTGGCGGCCACTGTGCCGACCAGGACGCCCACGCCGCGCGTCTCGCGCGCGAGGCCCGCGAGCGCGCCTTCAGACGCCTGCACGAAACCCGACGCATCGACGAGGTCGCGGGGCGGGTAGCCCGTGAGCGTCAGCTCGGGGAAAACGACCAGGTCGGCGCCTCTCTCGCGCGCGCGGCGGGTGAACGCGATGACCTTATCGCGGTTTCCCGCGACATCTCCCACGGTGGTGTTGATCTGGGCCAGCGCGATCTTCATTCGCCTGTTCCTTCACCCTTCAGAGGGAAGCGAGCACCTCGTCCGTCGTCAACAGCAGTGCTCCGGCCACGCGCATCGCATTGAGCGCGGCCGACCCGCCCTCTTCCGTCACGGCGCTTATCGCATCGGTGACGACGCCCACCCGGTTGCCCCTTTCGAGCAGCCCGAGCACCGCGGCCTTGACGCCGTACTCGGTCGCGACGCCGAAGACGAAGAACTCATGCGCCCCGATCTTCCGCAACACGACGTCGGCGTTGACGTTGTCGAAGAGGCCCGAGATCCGCTTCTCGAGTTGCACCTGCGCGCCGGGGCGGAGATCGATGGGCTGGGGGCGGTTCTCGATGACCACCGTGTCGGCCAGGGTCGTCTCCGGGATCTTGTGCTGCCCGGGGGTACCCGCCACGCAATGAGGCGGCCATTCCCCGAACTCGGGATCGTTCTCGATGTGGGCGTCGATCGAGGATATCACGGGGATGCCCGTCTCCCGGGCCGCATCGATGAGGCGCTTCAGGTTGGGGATCGTCGCCTGCGCGCCCGCGAAATACAGCGCCCCGGCGGGATCCATGAAATCAAACTGCGTGTCCAGATCCAGAAAGGCCCTGCGAGCCATCCGGCAATCCCCTGTGTCGCGCCCCCGGCGAAACTAGCTCCGGCATCCGGCATGGGTCAAGGCGCGCGCCGGAGCATGGCCAGTAAATCTTGCGCGTTGGCGACCGCCTTGGCCTGGAAGTGATTGTTGAAGAAAACGTAGGTTTTCTTCGCCGCGCCCGCCAGCGTCTCGATCCTGGGCAGCCATTCGCACAGCTCGCCCGGCGTGTAAAGGTAGTCGTAGCGCTCCTCCGGCCGTTCGTGCTTCCACCACTTGGCTGCGTTTCTCCCGTGGAACCGGACGTAGCCGACGGAACCCGTGACAGCGGCCAGTGGCGGCATGAGGTTGCCGAGGCGCGGCTCGTCCACGGCGCAGAAGCCGAGGGCGCGATCCCCGAGCCAGCCCAGCGCTTCCTCCGATACCCAGCTCCGGTGCCGGAATTCGGCGACGAGCGGTATCTCCTCCCAGAGCGACCGCAAGCCGACCGCAAGCCCCTCCAGGTAGTCGAGCGCCGACGGCTGCCTTCGGAAGGAAAAGGGGAACTGCAGCAGCACCGCCCCGCAAAGACCGGCTTCACGGAGCGGCGAGAGGGCCTGAACGAATTCAGCGATCGTTTCGCGCGGCGCGTCCCGCTCATGGGTCATGCCCCGGAAGGCCTTGACCGTGAACTCGACCGCGCCGCCCGACTTCTCGACCATCCGGCCCAGTGTGAGCGCGTCAGGAACCCGGTAGTAGCTGAAGTTCAGCTCGCAGGCGTCGAAGTGGCGGGCGTAGAAGCCGAGGAAATCCTCAGATTTCATCTCCCGGGGGTAGAAGAACCCTTTCCAGTCCTGGTAGCTGAACCCCGAGGTGCCGACGCGTATGCGCTCCGGGTTGCGCGGCAATGGCCGCTTCGATATGGTGCTCCGTTCCGTCACACCGAGCGCCTCACCCGAGACAGGGCCGTACCCCCCATGAACCACCCCACGCCGTCCCGAGCGTACGCGCGGTACACGCTCGGGCTCCTTGCCATCATGAACATCTTCAACTTCGTCGACCGGCAGGCGATCACGATCCTGTTCGAGCCCATCAAGGCGGACCTCGGACTTTCGGACGGCCAGCTCGGCTTCATGGCCGGCGCCGCCTTCGCGGTTTTCTACGCCGTGCTGGGCATCCCCTTCGGGCGACTCGCCGACGTCTGGAGCCGGCGAAAGCTCATCGCGCTGGGCCTTGCGGCCTGGAGCGCCATGACCGTGCTGTCGGGCGTGGCCCGCAACTTCGGCCAGTTGCTCGGGGCGCGGATCGGAGTGGGCGTGGGAGAGGCGGCCTTCGGCCCCGCCGCGCTCGCGATCATCAGCGATCTGTTCCCGCCCGCGCGCCGATCCCTGGCGCAGGCGGTCTACGCATCCGGCGTGCCAATCGGCGCCGGCCTCGGGGTGCTCGTCGGCGGTTTCGTCGCCCAGAAATACGACTGGCGCATCGCGTTCTTCCTGCTCGGCGGTCCGGGGCTCCTGCTGGCGGTGCTGGCCTGGTTCCTGCGCGAGCCTCAGCGTGGGGGCGCCGAGGGCACGTTGGTGGAGGACGTGATGCGCCCCGGCGCGGCAGGCCGCATGAAGGAGATTCTCTTCCGCACACCGACGCTTCGCTACCACTGCGTCGGCGTTTCCTTCATCGTCTTCGCGATCGCCGGATTTTCAATCTGGATGCCCAGCTTCCTTCAAAGATACCACGACCTCTCGCTGGCGCAGGCGGGCGGTCTCGCGGGGCTGGTGTTCGCGACGGCGGGCCTTCTTGGCGTGATGATGGGCGGCTGGCTGGCGGATCTGTTCGCGCGACGGCGGGTGGACGGCCGGATGCGTCTCATCCTGATGGGGGCTCTCGCGGCGGCGCCGTTCACCGTGGCCACGCTCTTCATCGAGCGTCTCGGCGCCTTCGTTGCCTGCTTCTGGCTGACCTCGATGATCAGTTCGATGTGGTTCGCCCCGGGAACCTCCACCGTCCACGATGTGGTGGAGCCGCGGCACCGGGGGATCGCGATCGCCGTCTACTTCTTCTTCATCAACATTCTCGGCTTCGCGCTCGGCCCCTTCATTGTGGGCCTCCTGAGTGATCTTGCGGGGGAGTTGCGAACGGCGATGCTGATCTGTCCGGCCATGGGAATTCTCGGCGCCCTTACCCTGCAGCTCGGAGCGCGCCACATCGGGGCCGACCGCGATCGGGCGCTGGCCCATGCCGCGAGTCGGGAGATCGTCTAAGGGGCCCGCTCAGGGCTTCTCGGTTTTTACGGCAGGCTCCGCCTCATCCTCCTTCTTGTACTTCTTGATCGTGTACTCGACGACCCGCTTCACTCTCCCGCTTCGCTTCGCACCGCCCGTGATGATCTTCATGTCCTCGTAGAGAGTGGGGTCATTCAGGAAGGCCCCGAAGGTCCCCTCCCCTTCGTCGATCTTCGTGAGCACGTTGTTCAACCGCAACGCCGCGCTGTTCAGGTTCTTGACCAGGCTCCGATCGCCCTTGGCGTAAATGGCCTCGTGCAGCATGCCAGGGCCCGAACGCAGCCGCGCGGTTATGTCTTCCAGGTTATCCGCCGACGTGGAAAGGGACTTGAGAGAGCTCCCTATCTCACCCTTCCCCTCGCGCGCGTCGCCGACTATCCGCCTGAGATCGGCGAGGGCCTCGGTGAAGTTGTCGAGCGCGTCGCCGGGCGTCGGCTCGTAGATGAGGCCGTGCATGAGCCCGTCGCCCTTCTCGACCCCCTCGACGATGTTGCGCATGGATTTGAAGGTCTGGGAAAAGTTCTCGCGGTTCTCCTCGCTCGCGAACTCGGCCGTGAAGGTGTCGAGGGAGCTTGAGATCTTCACGATGTTGGTCAGGATCTCGTCCCCTTTCTCCATGACGGCATAGAGATCGGGCGGAGCTGAGCTGACAACAGTCCCGTCCTCACTGATGATGGGCGCAGGCGGGCTGCCGTGACTCAACTCGATGTACTTGTCGCCGAGTAGCCCCATCGTTCGGATGGCCGCCGTGGAGTTCTCGCGAATCCGGGACTGCACGCTCCGGTCGATGTCCAGCACCACCTCCACCGGCTTCTCGCCGAAGCCCGGCGTGAAGTAAATGTTACTCACCAGCCCGATGTCGCGCCCCTGGAGGCGAACCGGAGCGCCCTCCACCAGCCCCTGGACGCTGCTGAAGGAGGTCTTGATGGAGTAGGTGTCCCGGAAGAGCCCGCTCTGGCTCGACAGTGACGTAACGAGGGCGCCGAAGACGACCAGCGCCAGGGCGACGAGGAAACCCACTCTCATCGCGCGAACGGGCTGACTCATGTTGCACCTCCGCTTTGCGCCGGCTCGGCCGGCGGCACGGGCCTTGCGCTGAGAAACTCCCTGACCGTGGGCTCCGCCGATGAACGAAATTCGTCGGGCGTTCCATGGACCCCGATCCTGCCCTCGACCATGAGGGCTAGATGATCCGCCACGGCAAAGGCCGAGCTGATGTCGTGGGTCACCACGATCCCGGTGACGCCGAGCATCGCCTGAAGCTCTCGGATGAGCAGGTCGATGCGCCGGGCGTTCTGCGGGTCGAGCCCGGTCGTCGGCTCGTCGTAGAGCACGATGGCTGGATCGGACGCCACAGCGCGCGCGAAGGCCACCCGCTTGCGCATGCCGCCGGACAGCTCGGCCGGATATTTCTCCTCCGTTCCTTCCAGCCCCACGAGTGCGAGGCGTTCCGCGACGATCCGGGCGAGAGCCTCGTCGGCAATCTTCCGATGCTCGCGCACCGGGTAAGCCACGTTTTCAAAGACGGTGAGAGAGTCGAAGAGCGCCGAATTCTGGAAGACAAAGCCAATCTTCTTCCGCACATCGACCAGGTCGCGCTCGCTCATGCCCACGATGTTCTCCCCCTCGATGCGTATCTCGCCCGCGTCGGGGGTGTATAGCCCCGCGATGCACTTCAGCATCACCGATTTTCCGCAGCCGCTCCCGCCCAGGACGCAGAGCGTTTCACCCCTGCGGACCTCGAGGTCTATCCCGCGAAGCACCTTCAGCTCGTCGAAGCCGATTCGCAGACCGCGAATGGCGATCATGACGTCTGACTCGCTGCCGTTTCCCCGTGAGCCCAAGGGCTACCCCCTTCCTACAGCAAGAGGAAAAGCTTCGTCAGGAAGAAGTCGGAGACGAGAATCGCGATCGACGCCGACACCACGGTCTTGGTCGTGGCGCGCCCCACCCCCTGGGTGCCGCCTCTCGTCGAAAGCCCGTTGTAGCAGGCGATCGTGCCGATGATGAAGCCGAAGAAAGGCGACTTCCCGATGCCGCTCATCACGTCCTGAATAACGAGCGTGTCGCGCACCGTCCTCAGGTAGAAGTGCCAGTTGACGTGCAGCTCGGAAGTCCCAATCACCATGCCGCCGAAGATTCCGAGGGCATCCGCCAGGACCGTCAGGGCAGGGAGGACGAGGATGCAGGCGAGCACGCGCGGCACGACGAGCTTCTGGACCGGGCTGGCGCCGATTGAGCGAAGCGCGTCGACCTGCTCGGTCACGGCCATCGAGCCGAGTTCCGCGGTGATGCCGGCGCCCACACGGCCCGCGAGAATGACGGCCGTCAGCGTCGGTCCCAGCTCGCGCACCATCGCCATTGACACGATGCTTCCGACGTAGAGTTTGGCGCCGAAACGCGTGAGGCCCACCGCGGTCTGCAGCGCCAGCACCATTCCGGTAAAAAGCGCGGTAATCGAAACGATGGAAAGCGACTTGGTGCCGATCTCGTCCATCTGGCGGATCGTTTCACGGATCTGCAGGGGCGGTTTGAGCGCCGCGGCCGCTGTTTCAACGCAGAGGTAGGTGAGCCCGCCGATATCCGAGAGAAAGCGGCGGCTCGCGTCCGTCATCATCCGGAGGGCGCCCTGCAACGCGGTCATTGCCCGCCTCCCGTCCCGAAGCGAAGGCTGTCCATCATGCGCCTGAAGGCGGGCAGATGCTCGTCGAAGTGATCCGGAATGGACATGTAGACGAAATCATACACGCAGGGGTTACGGCGAAGCGTGTAGGCCTCGGCGCTGAGATCGGCCCCGTCCAGCCGCGCATCGATCCGCATCCGCTCGGCCTTCCCGGCCGGCAGTTCGACCGATTCTTCCTCGATGATGGAGCGCTTGCCGATGCCGATGAAGAGGTTTCGCGACAGGATGTCCAGACCCGCCTGGGTGTAGCGGCCGCAGAGCGTGCTCGTCAGGATGCTTGCGCCGTGATCCTCGTAGGCAAGAACGAGATCGACACCCTTGATGGAAACCCGCTTCCAGGGCTCGCCCGGAGTCGTGATCCGGTAGCTGTCCTTCTCCGCGTAGTAATCCCCATTCCTCATCTTGCCATGAGCGCAACCGGCGATCGTGGCAAGCATGATGAGGATGAAACCAGCACGCTGGGTCAGTTGGCGGAAGATTCCGGCCCCCGAACGGTTCTCGGGCACCCGGCTGTGAGCATTTGCGCTGAGCAATGCGGCGAGGCGAACGCCGGGGGCCCCGGTTCACCGGCGATGAGTTTGCCCGAAAGGCCTTCAGGATGCCAGAGGGCACGGCCGGTGCCGAGGGCGGGGGCTCAGGCCAGCGCGACGTCGTTCCGGGTCGAGCCCTTCACGCGGTACATCGCTTGATCGGCGAGACGGATGATGTCTTCCTTGTGGGTGGCGTCGGTGGGGAAACAGGTGACGCCGAAGCTGGCAGTGATCTTCACGCTGAGGCCCTCGGCATGCAGGAACGTGGCGCTCGCGAGCCTTTCCCGGATTCGGCCCGCCACCTTGAAGGCCTCATCTTTGGGAGTCTGGGGAAGCAGAAGGACGAACTCGTCGCCTCCGTAACGGGTCGCCACGTCGAGCTTCCGGAGCGAGTCGGCGATAACGCCGGCCACTTCCTTGAGCAGGCGGGATCCGATGAGGTGGCCGTATTGGTCATTCACCCGCTTGAACAAGTCGAGATCAAGGAAGATCAGCGAAAACTCGAGCCCGTGGCGCCGCGAACGAATGATCTCGAATTCGAGGAGCTGGTGCAGGTGGCGCGAATTGTAGAGGCCCGTGAGATCGTCCGTGACAGTCAGCTCTTCCACCCGCTGGAAGTTTTTGGCGTTCTCGATGGCTATGGCGGCGTAGTCCGCCAGTGTCCCGAGTATTCCGAGATCTTCATCGGTGAACGGGCGGCCGTCGTGGCGATCCGTGATCTCGATGACGCCGAGGGTCTTCCCCTTGAAGCGAAGCGGCACGCAGAGAATGCTCGCAGCTGTCTTGAACAGGCTCTTATCGCAAATCCCGAGCCGTGTGAGATCGGAATTCGCGTTCGCGAGAACAGGGCGCCCCTGCAGGGCCACCCAGCCCTCGATCCCCTCGCCGAGCGGTATCCGGCGCCGCTTGGCCGTTCCTGCTGGCCGACCCACGACGATTTCAACGAACAGATCCTCGGTCTCCTCGTCGAGGAGCATCAGCGACCAGCTCCTGGGCTCGAGCAGTTCGCTCACCTTCGACATCACGACCTTCAGCACTTCCTTCACGTCGAGTGTCGAGGTGAGCGTCTTGCTGATCTCCATGAACACGGACAGCTCGCTGATCTTTCGCTCGAGTTGTTCGAGCAGCGCGTTCTGTTTCATTTCATGGCTCGGCATGGTTGTAGCAGGTATGCGGTCGCGAAGACGGCGCGCCGGGCGGGTCGCCCGGGCCTCGGGTTCTTATCGGTTGCGCTCCGGAGCCCCTTTAAGCTAAAACCGCCGCATGGCGCCTGCCTTTTCGGCCGCGCGGCCACCAGACATAGAACCGTGTCGCTCGCGTCAGAACTTCTGAAACACATCGAACAGGACTGCCCTTGATCCTCGCCTGCCTCGAATGCGGCAAACGCTACAGGACGGACCCCGGGCGGATTCCGCGCGGCGGAGGTTACGTCCGCTGTCCGGGTTGCAAAGCCCGCATCCCCGTTCAAGCTGCACCCACTTCCGAACAGGCGGCGGAGGCCGCGCCGGAAGCCACGCTTCCTGAAAGTCCCCGTGAAGCCCCAGGCGATCCGGATGACGGCGGCGGCGCCGCTGCGGGCGCCGAATCCGAAGGCGTTCTCCATCTGCTGGCGGAGGAGGGGCTGCTTGCGGCACGCGATCTCGATGAGGTGCACGAGTGGATCTTCGAGGGGCGGATCTGGCCGGACAACCTGGTTTTCGTCCCCGGGAAGGAGGCCCTCCGCGCCGACACCCATCCGCTGACGCGCGATCTCTTCACGCGGGCGAGAGATGAGGCGGAAGAGAGCGAGGAGAAAGCCGAGGCGCCGACGATCGGCGCAACCGCTGTATCCGGCACGGCGGCGGCCGAGTTACTGGCCCAGCCCTGGCCCGAAGAAGCCACCGGGACGGACGCGGAGACCGAAACGGTTCATCGGCCCGCGGCGCTCCCCGCCGGCGTGCGCGCCTTCGGCGTCGTGAACCTCCTGCTATCGCTCGCCCTTCCCCCGAACCCGCTGGGCCTTGTGGCCGCCGTCGGCCTGCTCAGAGGCCAGGCCTGGGGGCGCACGCACACCACGGCCTGGGCTGGGCTGGAGCTGCTCTTTCTTCTCGTAATCTGGTCGGGCGTTACGGCGCTGCTACTTGCGCGCGGCACACCCTTCTCGCTCGATCCCGGGACGCGAGGCATCGGCGTGCTTCTGGAGCCGCCGGTTCTCGCGGTGCTCGCCTTCGGCGCGCTTGGGGCCTACCTCGTCGTCCAGTGGAGCTACCTGTCACGCCCCGACATCGCCTCGCGCTTCGGAGGGGGTGGTGAGCGCGCCGCGCTCTGGGCCGGATGGATTATCGGCTGGGCCTGTCTCTCGGCCATCGCGCTCGCGACATTGATCGTTGTCCCCCGACTGGAGTCCTGGGGGCCCTTCTCACAGTACATTGAAAAGCCGCCGGCCCCGCCCCCCGTCGCCGCGCCGGCGCCTCCCGCGACGGCGGAAGACCTGCGGATATACGCCGAGGACGGCCTCGTGAGCATTCAGGTGGAGCCGCGCTGGACCGTGACTTCGGTCAAGGCCGGTCCGGACGAGAGGCTCGGGCTTCTCCTCCAGGGGAGCCGCGAGAATCCGGCGGGCACGCTTCGTGTCAGCACGGCCCGGCCGGAGGACGTCGATCGCATGAACCGCCGCTTCGACAAGATAGAAGGCGATCAGCGGACGATACAGAGCGTCGAGGACGTCGCGATTGGAGATCTCATGGGAAGGCGAATCGTTCTCTCATCGCAATTACGCGGCGGTGTGACGGGGCAGGTGCTTCTCTCGCTCCACGACGAGGAACGCGGCTACCAGTTCTCCTGCGCGGCCACGGGGCCGGGGTTCGACCAGATACAGGCCGAATGCGATCGCATGGCCGGCAGCCTTCTGATCGTCCGCTCATCTTCGGCGCCCGACGCGGGAGCGGGCGCGCAGCCGGCGCCGGCAGTCCCCTGAACTGCGTCCCTCCGGCGCCCGTCCGGTGCGCGCGCCACGAAAGCAACACCGCCCGGTTCCCAAGGAAACCGGGCGGTGCGCATTTGTGGCGCTTGAATGAAGGCTAGGATCTGCTTGTTTCACCCCGAGCCAACCCTAGTCCCTGACCCCTTCACCCAAGCGCTGCCTCACTCCCATGGAGGTAACCGGTCCGAGCGAGGTGTGGGGACGAAAGCGTCTTCGTGGCTGCGTGTTCATATCTGAGGGATTAAGCAAGAGGCGTGCCAGCGGCGAGCTTCCCCTCCCCGGGAGTCGCGCGCGCCGGATAAGCCGCTCGGCAGGCCTTCGAAACCGCGCCCGATGGATTCTCGCATGGCTGCCCGGATGGCTCTGATGTCCCGGGGCGTTGACAGAAGCGCTGTCTGGACCCTCTGACGCCGCCCGGCGCCGAGGCGCCCTTGATCCGCTCCGGGTGAACGCTTACTCTCGGGCGGCGCGCCCCCCCCGTACAGGAAGCCTCATGCCCCGCCTGGTTCTTGCGTCCCGATCGCCCCGGAGGAAGGAGCTGCTCGAGCAGGCGGGCCTCCACCCGGAGATCGTCGCCGCGGAGGTCGATGAGACGCCCCGGCCGGGGGAGTCGCCGCGCCGTTATGTCCGCCGCCTGGCCGTCGAGAAGGCGCGGGGGGCGGGCAGCATTCTGCGCGGCGCCGGACCGGCGCTCGTGCTCGGCGCGGACACAGCGGTCGTCCTCGACGGCGAACTGCTGGGCAAGCCCGCGGACCGCGCCGACGCTCGCCGCATGCTCCAGCAGCTCTCGGGGCGCGTGCACCAGGTGCTGACCGGCTTCGCTCTCCTTTCGATCGACGGGCCGGGGGAGAGCGCGCGCGGGCGTCTCGCGCCCGCCTCTCCGGCGGTGGTGGCTACGACGGTCGAGTTCAAAACGCTTCGCGAAGATGAGATCGAAGCCTATCTTTTTACCGGTGAGCCTTTCGACAAGGCGGGGGGCTACGCCATCCAGGGGGCGGGGGCTTTCATGGTGCGCCGCATCCGCGGATCGCACTCGAACGTGATCGGCCTGCCCGTCTGCGAGGTCGTCGAGTCGCTGCGATTGCTCGGCGTGCATGCGACGGAGGGCGGCCCGCCCTGAGCACGCCGGGCCTTGTTCGAAACTGCGGGGGAAGGAATGAGCGGCAGCTCCGACAGCATCGCCTCGCGCATCGAAGACGTCCTGGCCCGACGGGAGGCCGCCGCTTCCCGGGCAGGCAGGCACCCGCTGGAGATCAGGATGCTGGCGGTCACCAAGGGCATCCCCCCGGCGCAGGTCGTTCAAGGAGCGCGGGCGGGCCTTGTCGCCTTCGGCGAGAACTACGTCAAGGAGGGGCTCGAGAAGATCTCACAGGTCACCGAGTCGCTCGGGGCGAAAGCAGATGGGGTCTCCTGGCATTTCATCGGGAAGCTCCAGCGCAACAAGGCCCGGCTCGCCGTGCCCGCGTTCGAGCTCATCCACTCGGTTGATACGGTCCCGCTTGCCAAAGAGATCGACCAGCGCGCAGCGGCGCGGGGCATCACGCAGCAGATCCTCCTCGAGGTGAACATCGTGGGCGAGGCCTCCAAGGCCGGCTTCACACCCGACGCAGTGGTGGCGGCGGCGCGGGCCATCGACAAGATGAAGCACGTGCGGCTATCGGGGCTCATGACGGTGCCGCCGCTCTCGGACGACCCCGAGGACAGCCGGCCCCACTTCCGGGCCCTCCGGGAGCTTCGCGACGAGATCAGACGAAAGGGGCTGGCGAACGACAGCTTTCGCGATCTCTCGATGGGGATGACCGGAGACTTCGAGGTTGCCATCGAGGAAGGGGCCACCTGGATTCGCGTCGGCACGGCCATCTTCGGGCCCCGGCCGGTCAAAAAATGAAGGAGAACGCATGGAGCCGGTGAAGTACGCCTTCGTGGGGGCGGGGAACATGGCGGAAGCCCTGATACGCGGGCTTCTCGAAGCAGGCGCCGCAGCGCCTTCGGAAATCGCGGCCGCGGACATTTCGGAAGCGCGCCGGACCCACTTGTCCTCGGCCTACGGCGTGTGCACCACGGCCAGCAATGCCGAGGCCGCGAGCGCGGCTGCCCTCGTGGTTCTGGCTGTGAAGCCGCAGGGGATGGAGGCGGTAGTGGCCCCGCTCCGTGAAGTGGTCGGGGGAAAGCTCGTCATCTCCATCGCCGCGGGCATCCGGCTGGCCCAGCTCGAAACCTGGCTCGGAACGGATTGCGCCATCGTCCGGACGATGCCGAACGCCCCCGCCCTCGCGCTGGCCGGCATGACCGCGCTCTGCCCGAACGCCGCTTGCCGGGAGGCGGACGTGGAGACTGCTCGCGCCCTCTTCTCGGCGGTGGGCGATGCAGTGATCCTCGACGACGAGGGATTGCTCGACGCCGTGACGGCGCTGTCGGGCTGCGGGCCGGGGTTCGTCTTCGAGATACTCGACGCGCTGGCCGAGGGCGGGGTCAATCTCGGGCTCCCGGAAACGCTGTCGCGCCGCTTCGCGTTGCAAACGCTCTTCGGATCAGCCAAGCTCGCCCTCGAATCGGGCCTCGAACCCGCCACGCTGCGAGACAGGGTGGCGTCTCCCGGCGGGGCGACGCTGGCAGGGCTCGAGGCACTCTCACGGGGCAAGCTGCGGGCCACGCTACACAGCGCCATGGAGGCGGCGGCGCGGCGATCGAAGGAGCTATCCGGCTGATGTTCCTCGTCTCGAACCTGCTAAACGCCACTGCCATCGTCCTGGACATGATCCTGACGGTCTATTTCTGGATGATCATCATCCGGGCGCTCCTTTCCTGGGTGAACCCGGATCCCAACAGCCCCATCGTACGTTTCCTGAAAAGCGCCACAGATCCGGTGCTCCAACCCGTCCAGCGGTGGATATACTACCGGCTCGGGCTCCGCCTGGGGGGGATGGATCTATCCCCGATTGTGGTTATCATGGCCATCTACTTCGCCCAGGCTTTCCTGGTAAAATCGCTGCAGGACCTTGCGATGCGCCTGGGATAAGCTCAATTTTCCCCTTGAGCAGCCGATACCCCCCCTGGGTCCGGAAATGTCATCCCGGACCGCCTCTCCGGCTCCCGCCTCAGACAAGCACGCCCCTTCGAGGGCGGGAAAGCGCGCATCATCAACCGAACGCGAGGGGGTCCTTTCGAGGACCGGGGGAAGATCGATGAAACTCACGCCCATCGACGTGAAGAGCCAGCAGTTCGCCACACGCTGGAAGGGATACGATCCGGAGGAGGTCAGGCAGTTCCTCGAGATGGTAACCGCCGACCTCGAAGAGCTGACCGCGGAGAACAATTCGCTCAAGGACGAGACCAAGCGCCTCCGGGCCGATCTCGAGGAGCATATCCGCCGCGAGAAGGCGCTTCGCGAGACCATGCTTACCGCCCAGCAAATGACCAAGGAGATCGAGGAGAAGGCCTCCAAGAAGGCCGAGCTGATCGTCGCCGAAGCGGAGCTCCGGGGCGAGAAGGTCATCGACGCCGCTCATCGGCGGGGCGCAAAGATTACCGAGAGCATCGTCGAGCTGAAGCACCAGCGAGCGAATCTCGAAGCTGTGCTGCGAGCCACGCTCAGGTCCCACCTGAGGATGCTCGATTCCGACAGCGAAGAGACGAAGGAACAGGAAGCCCTCGACGACAAGCTCAAGTTCCTCACCCCCAAGAGCGTATGAAACCGAGATTCAAGCGACGCAACGGCAAGAACGGTGACGCGGCCAGGCATCAACTCCAGGACGGCCAGCCGCCCCTCGCGCGGCGACCTCAGCGCGAGAGCCTTCCGCTCAAGATCGACGTCACGGACGGAGGCATCGCCTTCGAGGTCCACGTCGTACCGCGTTCCGCGCGAAGCCACGTCGCCGGAACACACGGCGACAAGCTCCACGTCAAGGTAAACGCGCCTCCCGTTGAGGGCGCCGCCAACAACGTGGTCTGCGCCACCGTCGCCAGGGCCCTCGGCGTTCCCCAGCGGCAGGTTTCCATCGTTCGCGGCGTGGCCAGCCGCATGAAGCGCATCCATGTGGAAGGAATGAGCGAGATCGAGGCGCGCAAGGCCCTCGCCGCCGACCCGACCTAGGCCCTCCGGCCGCCTTTCCGTTTTTTTTCAACCGCCCGCCCGACCGCTCTTTACACCTTCCCGCTGCCGCATCTATATTGCAGGGTCTTCGAACGAGTCTTGAACCCGAATCTCCTTTGTATCCTCCGTCCTCCGGAGACATCGTGAGCGACAGCCCGACAGCAGGCGCCGTCGTCATCGACGGAAAAGCCATTGCGCGCGCCGTCCGGAACCAGGTGGCGAAGGATGCGGCCCGCCTTTCGAGCGAGCGCGGCGTGACGCCCTGCCTGGCCGTGGTTCTCGTGGGAGACGATCCGGGCAGCCGCATCTACGTGACCAACAAGGAGAAGGCGGCCGCCGAGGCGGGCATCGCGACGCGTGATCACCGCCTTCCGGCCTCGACGACCGAGGCGGACCTCACGCGCCTCATCCGCTCGCTCAACGACGACCGCCAGGTGCACGGAATCCTGGTCCAGCTCCCGCTTCCGGATCAGATCGACACGCGGACGGTCCTGGAACTTGTTTCTCCCAACAAGGACGTCGACGGCTTCCATCCGCTGAACGTCGGCCTCCTCCACATGGGCCGGCCCCGCTTCGTGGCCTGCACGCCCCGGGGGGTCATGGAAATGCTGCGCTTCCACGAGATCCCGCTCTCGGGCCGGCGAGCCGTGGTGATCGGGCGCTCCAACATCGTGGGGCGCCCCATGGCGGCGCTCCTCGAGCAAGCCAACGCCACGGTGAGCATCTGCCACTCGCGCACCGCCGATCTCCCGGGGGAGGCCCGGTCGGCCGACATCCTCGTGGCGGCCATCGGCAAGGCCCGGTTCGTGCGAGGCGATTGGATCAAGCCGGGCGCAGTCGTCATCGACGTCGGCATCAACCGGACGGACGACGGGAAGCTGGCCGGCGACGTGCACTTCGAGGAGGCGCGCGAGCGCGCCGGCTACATCACGCCGGTCCCGGGCGGCGTCGGCCCCATGACCATCGCCATGCTGCTCGCCAACACCATTCTTGCCGCCGAGCAGGCAAGCGCGTGACGCTCAAGCGCACACCGCTCCACGAACGGCATCTCTCTCTCGGCGGACGAATGGTGGAGTTCGGCGGCTGGGATATGCCCGTACAGTACGCGGGGATCATCGCGGAGCACACGGCCTGCCGGACCGCCGCCGCGATCTTCGACGTGAGCCACATGGGCGAGGTCGGCTTCACGGGGCCGGGGGCGCTGGCGGCCATCCAGCGGCTCTCCACCAACGACGCCGCAAAGCTCGTGGACGGCCGCGTGCAGTACGCCGCACTCTGTCTCGAAAGCGGCGGGGTCGTCGACGACATCACGGTCTACCGGCGGGGTCCCGAGAATTATTTCTACGTCGTCAACGCGTCGAACGCCGAAAAGGACCTGGCCTGGATCAGGAAGAACGTCGCGGGAGAGGTGACTGTCGAGGATCTCAGCGCGGCCACGGCGCTCATCGCGGTTCAGGGGCCGAAGGCGCCCGGCATCGTGCAGCGGGCGGCCGATCGTGACATTCTGGACCTGCCGCGCTACTGGTTCCGCGACGGCGTCGTGGCGTGCAAGGCGGGGAAGGTGCAGGTAACCTTCTCCCGCACCGGCTACACGGGAGAGGACGGCTTCGAGGTTGCCTGCCCGGCCGAGGCCGCCCCGGCGGTCTGGGACCGCCTTCTGGAGATCGGAGGGCCCGAGGGGCTCGTGCCGGCGGGTCTCGGGGCCCGTGACACGCTCCGGCTCGAGGCAAAGATGTGCCTTTATGGCCACGAACTCGACGAGAAGACCACTCCACTTGAAGCGGCGCTCGGATGGGCGGTGGCGCTCGACAGCCCCGGGAAGGGCGATTTCCTGGGACGGGACGCGCTGCTGCGCCAGAAAGCCGCGGGGCTCGAGCGCCGGCTCGTCGGGCTCGAGATGGCGGGCGCCGGCATCGCCCGCCAGGACTACCCGATCCTCGCGGGCGGAAAGCGCGCGGGCATGGTGACGAGCGGAACAAAGTCGCCGACACTGGGCAAGGCCATTGCCCTGGGTTACGTTGCGACGGAATTCTCGAAGGTCGGCACGCGGGTCGCCGTCGAGATCAGAGGGCGCGAGGTCCCCGCGATGGTCGTGCGAACGCCGTTCTACCGGGCGCCGACGCCCGGCTAGCCCGCGGGCGCCCGCGTCTTCATGAGCGGCGCTCCCGGAAAAATCCTGAAACCATCCCGACCCGGCAAGCGCGGCTGCAAGGCCTTCACCGCCACGCGTCGCCACTAACTCCGGAGGAGGCCCGGCGTGGAATTTCCTGAAGATCTGAAATACACGAAGCAGCACGAATGGGCGCGGCCCGCTGACGGACGCGTGACGGTTGGCATCACCGACTACGCACAGGACTCGCTCGGTGAACTGGTCTACGTCGAGCTCCCCGAGGTCGGCAGCGAGGTATCGAAGGAAGACACCTTCGGCGTCGTCGAGTCCGTGAAAGCGGTGAGCGATCTTTTCGCGCCAGTAAGCGGGAGCGTGGTCGAGGTCAACACGGCGCTCGTCGAGTCGCCCGAGATGCTCAACAGCGACCCCTACGGGGACGGATGGCTCATCGTCGTCGATCCCTCGGATGTGGCGGAGCTCGACGACATGATGGACGCCAAGGAATACGCAGATTTCGTCGAAGCCGAGAAGAAGGGCTGAAGAACCGGATGTCTCACCGTTACCTCCCTCATACCCCCGATGACATCCGGAAGATGCTCGAGGTAATCGGCGCGCCGGTCATAGACGCGCTCTTCTAACCTGTCCCGGCGCCTCTACGGAAGAGAGCGGTG
>JAUYMQ010000227.1 GCA_030698575.1 Deltaproteobacteria bacterium | reverse complement strand
TCGGCTTTCCCCACGCTTTGGGGGATTTCGGGCTTTCGGGCGCCGCGGGCGGTGTCCATGACTGTTCGGGGAGTGCGCGCTTGAAACCGGGCTGTTACGGAACCGTACTCCCGCCGTGGTACGGGGACGCCGTTGCGTGATACATGGAACGCTGTTCTCCCCAGCGCGGAGGTTCCATGTCACGCTCGGCCATCCGGATACCGGACCGTTCGGTGCGTTCCCATCCAGCTCTCCGTCTTTGCCTCGCGGTTGTCTGCGCGCTCAGCCTGGTCGCCGGCACGCGCGCGACGAAGGGCTCGCCGGACCCGGTGGCCGGACGCGCCGGGATGGTTGCCAGCTCACACCCGCTGGCGACCGATGTGGGCGTGTCGATTTTGCGCAACGGCGGGAACGCGGTCGATGCCGCCGTGGCGGTCACCCACGCACTCGGCGTCGTCGAGCCGTGGAACGCCGGCCTTGGCGGCGGCGCGTTCGTGCTCATCCGGATGAACGACGGAAGGAGTGCGGCGATCGACGGGCGGGAGGTGGCGCCCGAGAAGGCGTCCCGGGATATGTACCTCGACGCCAGGGGTGAGCCGACGGAGGATTCGAGGACCGGGCCCCGCGCCATGGGCGTGCCGGGAACGGCGGCCGCGCTCGAGACCGCCCGCAGGAAGTTCGGAACGAAGCCGCTCGCCGAGCTGCTGGCCCCCGCGATTGCGCTGGCCCGGAACGGCTATCCCGTGGGGGAGCGTATGGCGGGCGCGATCGCGCAGTCGAAGGATCGCATCGGCCGGTACACGGAGTGGGCGCGAACCTATCTCGTCGAGGGAGAGGCGCCGGAGCCCGATCACGTGCTGAAGCAGACTGATCTCGCCGACAGCTACGCGCAGCTTGCGAAGGAGGGGCCCGGAGCGCTCTACGGCGGCGCGCTAGGGAAGGCGGTGGCGACGGACGTGCGCGCGCTGGGCGGCATCCTGTCGCAGAAAGACCTGCGGAACTACCGGCCCGTCGAGCGGGAGCCCCTGCGCGGGACCTACCGGGGCTACGCGGTGCTGGCCTTTCCTCCTCCCGCGGGAGGCGCGGTCGTCGTCGAAATCCTGAACCTTATCGAGCCCTATGATCTCTCGAAGCTCGGCGCCGGCTCTCCTGCTGCCGTGCATCTGATGGCCGAGGCGATGAAGCGCGCCTTCGCCGACCGGGCGGCCTACCTGGGCGATCCGGGCGTGGTGAAGGTCCCAACCGAGGGGCTCGTCTCCAAGGCCTACGCGAAGCGGCGCGGGAGCGGCATCGATCCGCGGAAGGCCACGCCGGTCGCGGGCGGGGGCGATCCCTTCGGCGCCGAAGGCGGCAACACGACCCACTTCTCGGTGATCGATCGCGAGGGCAACGCCGTGTCCGTCACCCAGTCGCTGAACCTCCCCTTTGGATCGGGCATCGTCGCGAAGGGGACGGGAATCGTGATGAACGATGAGATGGATGACTTCAGCGCCAAGCCCGGGGTGCCGAACGCCTACGGCCTCGTCGGCTCGGAAGCGAACGCCATCGCGCCTGGAAAGCGGCCGCTATCCAGCATGTCGCCGACAATTCTGACACGCGAAGGAAAGGCGGCGCTGATCGTCGGCAGCCCGGGCGGCCCGCGGATCATCACCGCGGTCGTCGAGACCATCGTGAACGTGATCGATTTCGGGATGGATCCGCAGGCGGCGGTGGACGCGCCGCGCTTTCATCACCAGTGGAAGCCGAACGTCCTGGCCGTGGAGCAGGGGACGCAACAGAGGGTCATCGAGGATCTCATGGGCCGGGGCCATCAGGTCCTGCCCATGCGGCCCTGGTCGAGCGTTCAGGCGATCACGATCGACCACGCGACCGGGGTCCGGCGCGGCGGGAGCGACGCGCGGACGGCGGGGAAGGCCGCCGCGGATTAGGCGGGCGGATGAGCGCGATGACCGGCCGGCGGAGCGTGAGATAACGGCGCGCAACGCGTAGGACGTCGTCGGCGGTAACGGCGAGAATTTTCTCGGGGAAGGCCCGGTACTCCTCCAGGCCCAGCTCAAAGATCTCGTTGATCGCGAGTTGACCCGCCTGGGCGCCCGCCCGCTGCAGATCGATCTCGTACCCGCCGACGATGTTCCGCTTGGCCCGGTCCAGCTCCTCCGGAGCGATCTTTTCCTTCGTGATGCGACTGAGTTCCCGCCGGACCCCGGCCAGCGCGCGCCGGATCTTCCCCGGGCTCGTCGCCATGTAAACCCCGATGTATCCGGGATCGACCCCCTCGACCGTGAAGAAGGTGACGCTGTAGGCCAGGCTCTGCCGGTCGCGCAGTTCGAGGAACAGGCGCCCCCCCTGTCCCGCCATCACACTGCTCATGACCTCGAGCGGGTACTTGTCGGGGTCATTCACGGTGGTTCCCGGGAAGCCGTAGACCAGATGGGCTTGCGCCTTGTCGCGATGCAACTCGCGATACCGCTGCGCAGCCGGACGCTTCTCGACGGGGGCCCGGGGACGGCTGAAGGGGCGTTTCTTCATGGACCCGAAGGCGCGCCTGAAGCGCTTGACGACCTCCTGCGTTCGAACGTCGCCGACGACCGAGATGACGAGATTTTCGGGCACCGCGACCCGGGCGTAGAACTCCCGGAGGCGCGCCCGGGTGAAGGATTTGACCGAGCGCGGCGTGCCGAGTGAACTCAGGCGATAGGGGTGCCGCCGGTAGAGTGTGGAAGTGAACAGATCGATGGCATAGCCGCCCAGATTGTCCTGCCGGCGGCTGATGGCGGCCAGCGTGTCCCGGCGCGTCTTCTCGATCTCCCTCGGGTGAAAGGCCGGTTCGCGCAGGACCTCGGCCATGAGGTCCACCGCGCGATCGAAGTGCGGGCTCAGCACCTCGATCTCAACGCCGAGGCTGTTTCTCCCTGAATGTCCCTCGATTGAACCGGCGATGCGTTCGATCTCTTCGGCGATACGTTCCGCGCTTCGCCGCCGCGTTCCCTTCGTCAGGAGCGTGCCGACGAAATCGCTGATCCCGTTCGTGGCGGCACTTTCGAAGGCCAGGCCTCCCTGCATCACGCTGCGAATAGCCACGAGCGGAACGGCGTGGCTCTCCTTGATGATGAGGCGGACGCCGTTGGGGAGCGTTTCCCGATGGACGGGATAATCCCCCGCCTCGCCGACATGGCTGGCCAGCTCGGCCAGCAGCGCCGCTTTGCCTCCTGCGCGCCGCGCCCGGGGTTTCGCCGCCGCCCGCGTTCGAGACGCGGATTTGAGCGCGGCCGCCGCCGCCTCCGCCACGCGTGGCTGCGTGATCCGCGCCGCCGTGGCCGAGGGGAGGAGATAGGCGACGCTCAGGCGCTCCGCGTCGAAGTATCGCCGCGCTGCGCTCCGCACGTCCTCCGCGGTGAGGGCAGCCAGGCGCCGCATGTATTCGGCCTCGTAGGCGATGTCCCCTGCGAGCGCCTCGAAGTAGCCAAGCTTCAGGGCCTGCCCCTGCACGGTCTCCTTGTCGTAAATGGTGTCGGCCTCGAGATTGATCTTCGCCTTCTCCAGCTCGGCGGCCGAGACGAGGCTCTCGCGGAGCAGAAAGGCCTCGTGCAGCATGGCGGATTGCGCGGCGAGCGCGTTCACGGGCTCGATGAGCGAGCTGATCAGGAAGAGCCCCGGATCCCGGAGCGGGTATGCATGAGCCCGCACCTCGTGAACCTTCATTTGCCGCGCCTTCACCTTGCGATACAGGCGGCTAGAATCTCCCTGCCCGAGAACGATCGCGAGCACGTCAAGCGCCGGCGTATCGGGGTGGAGCAGATCACAGGTGGGCCAGGCCATCATCAGGTAGCCCTGCCGCACGCCGTCCGGAACCACGGCGAGCCTGAGCTCGCGCTGCTCGGGCTCGGGGGGGCGCTGGTGGCGAACCCGGGCGTCGGGCTGGAAGCCCGCGAAGGCGCGCTCGATCAGGGGCCGGATCTCGCTTGTTTTGAAATCACCGACAGCCACGAGGACCATGTTGTTGGGAACGTACCAGCGCTTGTAGAACGAGAGAATCATCTCGCGCGTGAAGGACCGCACGTGCGCTTCACTGCCGATGATCGGCCGGCCGTAGGGGTGCTCCCGGTAGGCGGAGGCGAATAGCGACTTGCTGAGCTTGGACCCGGGCATGTCCTCGCCCCGCTTGATCTCCTCGAGTACGACTTCTTTCTCCTTAGCAAGCTCCGCCGGATCAAAGGAAGAGTGCTGCACGGCGTCGGCGAGCACGTCGAGGCCGGTCTCGAAATAGCGGCTGGCGATCACGTCGTAGTAAACGGTCTGATCGAAAGAGGTGTAGGCGTTGATGTGACCGCCGGATGATTCCACGACGCGGGCGATCTCGCCGACGCCCCTGCGCGCGGTTCCCTTGAAGAGCATGTGCTCGTGGACGTGGGCGATGCCCGACTCGGGCTCCGTCTCCTCGGCCGACCCCGCCCGGACCCACACGTTGAAGGCCGCGACCGGCGCTCCGTGGTTCTCCTGGAGGACGACCGTGAGACCGTTGTCGAGCTTGTAGCGGATGGGCCCTCTGGCGGACGAGCGAGAGTTCGATGGCAAGTGCGGGATCCCCCGGCCCCCGGCGAAGTGGCGCGCGGGCGCCCCGGGGAGTCGGGGAAGTCTAGGGGGCGCTGCCGGTGCCCGTCAAGGAGGCGCCCTTGCCTTGCCCGGCTTCGCGCGCGGTTCTATGTTCCCCGGAACGCTCACCGCGCCGCCGCGGGCGGCTGGAGGCAGTGTGGAGTTTTCGCTCTACGTTCACATCCCGTTCTGCGCCGCGCGCTGTCCCTACTGCGACTTCACGATTACGATCGTCAGGGAGAGACCCGAGGCCGCGTACGTCGACGCGCTCCTCGCCGAGCTTCGAAGCCGTTGGGCGGAAGGCCCCTGGGCGGTCGGAACGCTCCGTTCCGTCTATCTTGGCGGCGGCACGCCGTCGATCCTCGCGCCGGAACTCATCGCGAAGATCCTCGACGAGGCGCGTGGTCTCGGCGGCGGCGCGTTCCAGCCCGCGGAGATCACCCTCGAGGCCAATCCCGAAGGGCTCTCGGCGTCGGCGCTGTCGGAATGGCGGGAAGCCGGGGTGAACCGGCTGTCACTCGGCGCGCAGAGCTTCGACGCGCGGCATCTCGAATTCCTGGGGCGCGGGCACCGGGCGGAGGACATTCGCGCGGCGGTCGCATTGGCGCGCGGCGCGGGCTTCGAAAACGTGAGCCTCGATCTGATCTTCGGCATGCCGGGCCAGGACCTCGCCTCGCTGCAAACCGATCTCGGCGAGGCCGTCGCGCTCGGGCCACAGCACGTCTCGGCCTACAATCTGACCCTCGAGCCGGGCACGCGCCTGCACCGTGACTGGAAGCAGGGCAAGCTCGAACCGCCGGAGGAGGGGCTTCAGGCGGAAATGTTCGAGGCCATCGAGAACCGCCTGGCCCGCGCGGGGCTCGCGCGCTACGAGATCAGCAACTTCGCGTGTCCCGGCTTCGAGTCGTCACACAACCGCCACTACTGGCGGCGCGGCAGCTCTCTCGGCATCGGAACCGGCGCGCATTCATTCCTTGCTTCGGCGCGGGGCGGTCGCCGCTGGTGGAACGTCCGTGATCACCGCCGCTACATCGCGAGGGCGCTGGCGGATGAGCCGGTCGAGGAAGGCGCCGAGGATCTCACGGACGATGATGCGCGGCGGGAGTGGGTGTTCCTCCGTTTGCGAGGGGTCGAGGGGTTTGCCGTCGAGGAGTTCCGGAGAGCCTTCAAGCACGACGTCGACGAGGTGTTCCCCGGCGTGATCGCCGCGCTGATCGCCGACGGGCTCGTCGGCGACGATCCGGAGCGGGTGGCGCTCACGAGGCGCGGGAGGCTTCTCTCGAACGAAGCCTTCATGCGCTTCTTCTGACGGTCGATTACCTTCCCTCCATCTGGCCCTGCCCGTTGGTCCGCCGGAGTTAAAAGCCTTTTAGAATCGAGGTATTTGTTGACAGGGCGGGGGGTGCTGGATAGCTTACTGGCACTCCCTGGGCGCGAGTGCCAATGCGCCCGAATTATCCCCGCGGCTCCCCCGCGGGCCCATCGGAGCGGCGCGATGACAGCACTCACGGAGCGGCATCAGCAGGTCCTCCGGGCGGTAGTCGATGACCATGTGGTGAGCAGCCAGCCCGTGGGCTCTGCGACCCTCTCGCGCCGCTATCTCGACCTTTCGCCCGCGACCGTCAGGAACGTGATGGGCGATCTGGAGCGGATGGGACTCCTCCACCAGCCGCACACCTCCGCCGGGCGGGTTCCGACGGACCGTGGTTTCCGTCTCTACGTGGATGATCTTCTGAAGGTCCGGAATCTTTCACAGCGCGAGAGGGATCGCATCCGGGCCGAGTTCGAGTCCGGCCTGGATGCGGGCGACGACGTCATGCGGCGCGCCGGCCATCTGCTGTCGGCGGTCTCGAACCTCGTCGGTCTTGTGCTCGCACCTCCGCTCGACGAAGTGCTGGTGAAGCGAATCGAGCTGGTTCGCCTCGGGCGGCGGCGCGCCATGATCATTCTCATCACCGACCAGCCGGTGGTCCACAACCGTGTGGTTCGCACCGACGCCGACTACACCAAAGCCGACCTCGAGAAGATGGCCCGCTACCTGAACGAAACGGTTTCGGGCTGCACGCTTGGGGAGATGTACGCGCGCATCGAAGCCCAGATGAAAAGTGACCGCGTTCAGTATGACCGCCTTCGGGCGCGCGCGCTCAGGCTGGGGCTGGAAGCTTTCGGGGCGAGGGACGAGGGGGCTCTGTACGTCGAGGAGGCCACGCGCCTGCTCGAGCAGCCGGAGTTCCTGGACATCGGCCGCATGAAGGCGCTGTTCCGCACTCTCGAGGAGAAGTCGCAGATCCTCGCGCTCCTGCGCGCCACGATCGAGAGCGAAGGAGTGAACGTGCTCATCGGCTCCGAGAGTGAAGTGGACGGGATGCAGGGGTGCACACTCATCACCTCGCGCTACACCGCCGGCCGGGGGGCGGCCGGCAGCGTCGGCGTCATCGGGCCCACCCGGATGGACTACCGCCGCATCATCCCGCTCGTCGGCTACGTGGCGAATCTTTTGAGCAGGCACAGGTACTGATCCATTACGGAATCGATTGAGGCGACCCGGCGGTGCTTCGCGCGAAGCGGGTGTTCCGCCGCGGAATAGGGGTTTTCAGGTGAGCGAAAAGGACAACGCGCCGCAACGAAGGCGAGCCGAAGAAGAGGGCAAGCCCTCGCGGAGCCAGGGCGAAGACGCGCTTGCAGCGCCCACGGAAAGCTTCAAGCAAGCCTTCGAGCAACTCGAGACCGACGTGCGGGTGGCCGAGGACAAGTACCTGCGGGCGCTTGCCGACCTCGACAACACGCGCAAGCACCTGGTGCGGGAGAAGAGCAACTGGCTCCGCTTCGGCCACGAGGATTTCGTGCGGGATTTGCTCCCCATTCTCGACAACCTCGAGCGGGCGATCCAGGCAGCGGCCGAAGTTGCCGATGGCGGGAATCCCGAGGAGGGGATGAAGGGCCTGCTCGAGGGCGTCGCGCTCACGATCAAGCAGTTTCGTGACACCCTCGCGGCGCATGGGGTCACACCGGTGGAAAGCGAGGGGAGCGTCTTCGATCCGCGCGTCCACGAGGCGGTCCAGCGTCTCGATCGAGCCGACGTCCCGCCCGGCACGGTAGTGGAAGAGTTCCTGAAAGGCTACCAGCTTCACGAACGGTTGTTGCGCCCCGCGAAAGTCGTCGTTTCAGGCGGCTCGGAAGACGAGACCGAACATTGAACGGCAAGCGTGACTATTACGAGATCCTCGAAGTCTCCCGCGGCGCGTCGCAGGAGGAGATCAAGCGCGCCTTTCGCAAGCTCGCGGTCAAGCTGCATCCCGACAAGAACCCTGGCGACAAGAAAGCCGAGGACAAATTCAAGGAAGCAGCCGAAGCCTACGAGGTGCTGAGCGATACGGACAAGCGGGCCCGGTACGATCAGTTCGGCCACTCCGCGGGCGGGTTCCGGGACGCCGGGGCCGCGGGCTTCGGCGGCGCAGCCGGGTTCGAGGACATCTTCCGCGATCTTTTCGATGGCCCCTTCGGTGACATGTTCGGCAGCCAGCGCCGACGGCGGCGCTCCGCAGCCCAGCGGGGCAGTGATCTCAGGTACAACCTCGAGATCGATTTCGAACAGGCGGCCTTCGGGGCGACACTTCAGATCCGCGTGCCCAAACTGGTCGGGTGCGAGGGGTGCTCGGGAAGCGGCTCGAAGCCGGGAACAGAGCCTTCCTCCTGTCCGCAGTGCGGCGGCTCGGGCTCGGTCAGCATGCGGCAGGGCTTCTTCGAGATCCGCCGCACCTGTCCCCACTGCCAGGGGCAGGGGCGCGTCATCACGAACCCCTGCCATGACTGCAAGGGTCAGGGCCGCCTCCGCAAGGTGAAGACCCTCTCGGTGCAGATTCCGGCGGGCGTCGATACCGGCTCCAGACTGAGGCTCACGGGGGAAGGAGAGTCGGGCGTGTCCGGCGGCTCCCCGGGCGATCTCTACGTGGTCCTCGAGGTGCGCGAGCACCCGATCTTCGAGCGTTCGGACAGCGACGTCGTTTGCCAGGTGCCCATCACGATTGTGCAGGCGACGCTCGGTGAGGAGATCGAGGTTCCGACCCTCGAGGGGCCGATAAAGATGAAGATCCCGGCCGGGACGCAGAACGGAAAGCTGTTCCGCCTGCGGAACCGTGGCGTAGCTTCGTTGAACGGGGGCGGGCGCGGGGATCAACTCGTTCACATTGTCGTCGAGATTCCCAGCAAGCTGAACGCCCGCCAGAAGGATCTCCTGCGCAAGTTCGGGGAAGCTTCGAGCGCCGACACGAATCCGATGGGCAAGGGCTTTCTCAAGCAGATGAAGGATCTCTTCTCCGCCGGAGACAGCTGAGCCGACCCCTCCCCCCGTCATCCAGCGTCATGACCCTCCCGCTGACACCGCACCGTGCTACGATGTCCGGCCCACGCCCGCCCGCGGGAGGTCTATCATTCGATTCATAAAAAGCAGTGAGTCGCTTTCGTCGGCGGCGCTTCTCGCCGGCCTGGCGTTCATCTTCCTCCAGGGGACCGCAACGGCGCAGCCGGCGGCCGCGGGTGCAACGGCGCCGGCGATCGGCTGCGCGCTGCCGCTTTCCGGACCCGACGCGGCGGTTGGCGTACGCGCGCTTCGCGGCATCCTGCTGGCGGCGAAAGTTTTCGACCAGACCGCGCCGTTCTATCGCGGCGTCGCGGTGACGGTGCGGGACACCGGGGGGACGCCCGAGGGCGCGGCGAAAGCGGTCACCGAGCTGGTTACTGATGAACGCGCAATCGTCATCCTGGGACCCGTGACCAGCCGCGAATCGCCCGGCGCCGCCGCCGAGGCCCAGCGTCTTCGCGTCCCGATTATCACGCTCACGCAGCGGGAGGACGTCGTCTCCCAGGGGGATTTCGTCTTCCGCTCTCTCCTCACGCCCAGGGACGAGGCGCGCGCCGTGGCCATCTACGGAACACGACGGCTGCTCATCACGCGTTTCGCCATTCTGAGCCCCGGCGATCGGTTCGGCCGCGATGTCGCCCAGGCCTTTGCCGACGAGGTGGTCGCCCTGGGAGGGCGAGTAACCCGCCGCGCATCCTACGGGCGCCCGCCGGCCATTCCCGGGGTGCTGGCCTCGCTGTACGATCGACCTGTCGGCGAGCCGGCAGTGGCGCCCTGGGATGCGCTTTTCGTTCCTGATGACATTTTCGCGGCGCGTCTGGCGGCCGAGCGGTTGCGCGGGGCGGGCGTCACGAACTTCAAGCTACTCGGCACGGGGCTGTGGAACACGCCCGATGCGACACTCGGCGGCGGGCTCGAAGGAGCTGTTTTCGCGGCGCCCTTTTCGGAATCCGATTCCCGGAGCCCGAGCCGCGCCTTTTCCGTTGCCTACCGGCGGACCTTCGAGGAAGCGCCCGATCCGCTGGCGGCGCAGGCCCACGACGCCGCCGCCCTGGTCATCGAGATGCTCGAGAACGCCGGGCAGGCCGGCCCCGAGCACCTGCGCGAGAGGTTGATGGTGACGTCGGGCATCGAGGGGGCTGCCGGAACGCTTCGCTTCGAAGGGGGGCGTGACGCGCGGCGCGGCGCCGTGCTGCTGACCATCCGCGGAAGCAATATCGTGCCGGTCTCCCCGATGGGGAACGCCGCCCATCCGGCGGAGAGGAGGTGAGGGCGTGGTCGAGGAGTTGAGCCAGGCGCTGGCCTCGGACGGTCCCTTCGCTGGGCGCCTCGATCGATGGCAGGCGCGCCCCGGGCAACTGCGCATGGCGGAAGCCGTCGCCCGGGTGCTCGCGCGCGGCGGCGTTTCGATGGTCGAAGCCGGAACGGGAACAGGCAAGACCCTCGCCTACCTCGTGCCCGTCGTCCTTTCCGGCAAGAAGGTCATTATCTCGACCGGCACGCGCACCCTCCAGGATCAGCTCTTTTTCAAGGACATACCGCTCGTTCGCAAGGCGCTCGGTGTTCCCTTCGAGGCGGCCCTCCAGAAGGGGCGGCAGAACTACCTCTGCCTCCGCCGCTACGAGGCCTACAGCGACGGGCCCGGCATCGGGCGCATCCGGGATCGGAAGCTCGGTAAGGCGCTAACGAACTGGGCCCGGGGCACCACGACGGGCGATCGATCCGAGATGGATGATCTGCCCGATGACTTCCCGGAATGGCGGCACATGTCCGCCAGCAGCGAACAGTGCCTGGCGCAGCGCTGCGAGCGCTACGACGACTGTTTCGTCTACCGCGCCAGGCGCGATGCGATGTCGGCCGACGTTATCGTGGTCAACCACCACCTCTTCTTCGCCGACCTGGCGCTCCGCATGCAGGAGAAGGGCGAAGTTCTCCCCATGGCCGATGCCGTCATCTTCGACGAGGCCCACCAGATCGAGCAGATCGCCACCCTGTTCCTGGGGCGCACGGTCTCGAGCGGCCGCCTGGCGGATCTCACCGGTGACGCCGAGCGAGAGTGGCGGCGCACCTTCGGCTCCGGTTTGCTCCCCCCGCGTGTCGGCAATGCACTGCGGGCGGCGACGGGGTGCGGAGAGGCGGTCTTCGAGCGCTTCGCCAACGGAGAAGCGCGGCGGCGCATCAGCCCGGGGATGGTGTCGGTCGAAACTCTCGATGCGGCCACAGAGGCGCTGGAGGGGCTCGGGGCGGTGTTCGATGATCTCGATCGGCAACGGCCGGACGATGCTCTCAGACAGATAGGCGTCCGGGCGGGGACCCTCACCGCAGACCTGCGCGCCATCCTCGAAGAGTCGAGGCCCGATCACGTGGCCTGGGCCGAGCGCCGCGGCGCCTCCGTGACCCTCACCGTGGCGCCCATCGAGCTGGCCCGCACTTTCGAGGAGTCGCTTCTCGAGGACGTGCCGGCCGTCTTCTTCACGAGCGCCACGCTGTCGAGTGGCCGCGCGCGGGAGGACGACGAGGGGTCGAACTTCGCCTTCGTCCGCCGCCGCCTGGGCCTCCCCGAAAGCGCCGAGGCCTTCGCGGTGGAGAGCCCTTTCGACTACGCACGCCAGGCGCTGCTCTATCTGCCCCGGCTGGGGGTTCCCCCGGACGATCCGGCATTTCGTGAGCTGGCGCCCCGGGAGATCGAACGCATCGTGGGCGTGACGCGCGGCCGGGCCTTTGCGCTCTTCACGAGCCACCGCAACCTCGAGGCCGCAGCACGCGCGCTGCGCGGCCGGCTCGACCACCCGTTGCTGGTGCAGGGAGAGGGGAGCCGCTCCGCAATACTCGAGCGATTCAAGGAGTACGGCGACGCCGTGCTTCTCGCCACCGCGAGTTTCTGGGAAGGGGTGGACGTGCCCGGTCCGGCGCTCTCCTGTGTCATCGTCGACAAGCTCCCCTTTGCATCGCCCGGAGAGCCGATCGAGGAGGCGCGCATCGCCTATATTCAGGAACAGGGGGAGAACCCCTTCATGAGTTACCAGCTGCCCCGGACCATCCTCTCGCTCCGGCAGGGTCTCGGCCGCCTCATCCGCAACGAGGCCGACCGGGGAATTCTGGCCCTCCTGGATGAGCGGGTATACACACGAAGTTACGGCCGGATCGTGCTCGCGAGCCTTCCCCCCTGTCCCGTCACCGATCGCCTCGAAGACGTCGAGCGCTTCCTCACCCCGGTCGAGGCCCACTAGCCCGATTTTCCCACCGTTCAAGCACTTCCTGGTCAAGGCGCCGGGGTTCCCGGTCGATAGGTTAAGAGCGTGGCGGTCCCTTTGCGCCCATGTTCTTACACTGACCCGGAGGCCCCTGTGGCGGACCAGCTCAAGAACGACGAGGCAATCGAGATTCCCAGTGAACTCCCGTTGCTTCCCGTCCGTGATGTCGTGGTTTTCCCCTACATGATCCTGCCGCTGTTCGTGGGACGCGAGCGGTCGATCGCGGCGATCGAGCGAGCCGTCGGAAAGCACCGGCTTATCATGCTGGCCGCACAGCGCGACGTGCATACTGAAGATCCGGGCGCCACGGATCTGCATGAGATCGGCACTGTCGCCATGATCATGCGGATGCTCAAGCTGCCCGACGGGCGCCTCAAGGTGCTGGTGCAGGGGGTGGCGAAGGCCTACGTCCAGCAGTACCTGAGCGAGACGCCGGCCTTCACCGTGCGTGTAAAGACGATCAAGGAAGAGGTGTTACCAGGTCAGCGGGTGGAGTCCGAGGCGCTGATCCGGACCGTCAAGACGAAGATTGAAACGATCCTCCCGTTGAAGAACCTCCCTCCCGAGATCGTGATGATCACGAACAACATCGAAGATCCGGGGCGGCTTGCGGATCTGGTGCTCTCGAACCTGCGCTTGGCGGTGCCGGAAAGCCAGGCGATGCTGGAGGTGCTCGATCCCGTCGAGCGGCTCCGGAAGGTGAACGGCATGCTCGAACGGGAAATCGAGGTCTCCAAGGTCCAGGCGGAGATCGAACACAACGTGCGGGAGGAGATGACCCGCATGCAGCGCGAGCACTTCCTGCGGGAGCAGCTCAGGGCCATCAAGAGCGAGCTCGGCGACAAGGAGGACCGCGGCACCGAGGCCGACGAGTACCGTGACAAGATCATCGAGGCCAAGATGCCGGCGCCGGTTGAGAAGGAAGCGCAGAAGCAGGCAGGCCGACTCGAACGCATGCACCCCGACGCGGCCGAGGCCAGCATGCTTCGCACCTTCCTCGACTGGATGATTGAGCTTCCCTGGAACAAGCGGACGCGGGATAACATCGATCTCTCGATGGCAAAGAAGGTACTCGACGAAGATCACGCCGGGCTTCCGAAGGTGAAGGAGCGGATCCTCGAGTTCCTGGGCGTCAAGAAGCTGAAGAAGTCGATGAAGGGGCCGATTCTCTGTTTCGTGGGCCCGCCCGGCGTCGGCAAGACGTCGCTCGGCAAGTC
>JAUYMQ010000193.1 GCA_030698575.1 Deltaproteobacteria bacterium | reverse complement strand
GTCGGCTCTGGCGGGCGGGGCCACGCTCGTCATCAAGAAGGATTTCATCCCTCCCGAGGTCGTCCATGCATTCAACGAGGAGGGGGTCACCCACACGCTCCTCGTGCCGGCGATGATCCTCTTCCTGCTCAACATGCCGGGGATCGAGAAAGTGAATTTCGGCACGCTCCGCTACGTGATCTACGGGGCGTCGGCAATCCCGCTCGAGGTGCTCCGCCAGGCGATGCAGCTGTTCAAGTGCAACTTCGTTCAGGGCTTCGGACAGACGGAGTCGGTGGCGGTGCTGACCATGCTGCGTCCCGAGGACCATGTGCTTGACGGCCCCCCGGAAAAGGTCCGGCGCCTCGAGTCCTGCGGTCGAGAGATCTTCGGCACCGAGATGAGAATCGTCGACGAGCAGGGAAACGCGTTACCTCACGGCCAGGTGGGCGAGATCGTCGGACGGGGTGAGCAGGTGATGAAGGGCTACTGGAAGCTCCCCGAGGCCACGGCTGAGACGCTGAAGGACGGCTGGCTGCACACGGGCGATCTCGGTGAGATGGACGAGGAGGGGTACATCTACATCAAGGATCGCATCAAGGACATGATCGTCTCGGGCGGCGAGAACGTCTATCCGCGCGAGATCGAGGAGGTCCTCTTCTCGCACCCAGACATCGCCGACGCCGCCTGCATCGGCATCCCCTCCGCGCAGTGGGGCGAGGAGATCAAGGCGATCGTGGTCCTGAAGCCGGGCGCCAAGACAACCGCGGACGACGTCATGGCGTACTGCAAGGGCAAGCTCGCCGGCTACAAGCGCCCGCGTTCGGTCGACTTCGCGGAAGTGCTCCCGAAGAACCCGTCAGGCAAGGTGTTGAAGCGCGAACTGCGTGAGCCTTTCTGGAAGGACAAGTCGCGGCGGGTGAACTGAGGCGGGCGGTCCTACGGGCGTTTCAACTTTTCTGGCCGGATTCCCGCCAAGTGGCGGCGTAGTTCTCGATAACCTTCCGCTTCAACGCATCGGCGATAACGACATGCCCTTTCGCGTTGAAGTGGTCGTCTTGGGGATCGATCAGGAATTGGTAAGGCGGATAACCGAGAAGAACTTCAATCACGTCTTGGGCCTGTCCGCCGCTCGCAGTAAATGCGCCCTCCATGCTCCTCCGAAAGGCGTTCAACCTTCCGATCTTCTCTTTATCCGTCCCCTGTAGAGTCTTCAGATATTGCACCGGCACCAAAACGAAACCCCAGTAGTCTGCACCGATAGCCTTGGCGCCCTCCCCGAACTGCTTGAGATAGTCTTGGCACGCCTCGAGATCCGTACCCTCGCGGATCCCAGGCGGAGAAGACCTAATGTTCGTCCGGAGAACGTTAGCCAAGAAGAGGAGGTGTGAAGGGAACCTCTGTCCGAATTCCCGCACGATGGTCCCGAGTGCGTAATGCAGTTGCGCCTCGCAGTCGTTTATATAGACCACGTGTATTACCATCTGCGGTTTCAGGATCTTCCCCCAGCGAGACCATGTGAAGTACTCCTGCTCGAGGTTGTATCCAGGCACTCCCAAATTGTAGACACGAAACCTGCGTTCGATTCCCTTCTCCACCGCCCAGCCATTCAGATCACGTTCGAGAATGCGCGGAAACGCTTCACCCTCTTCGACACCCAAGCCGAAGGCCATCGAATCTCCCACCACCGCAATGCGAAACACCCCCTCGTCCAGGGGGAGCCACTCCGGCCCTCTAAAGCCCTGGGTGTTCACGGTGTAATCCACCCGTGGGAACCTGTACTCCCTTTGCCTGAAGTCGAAGAATGTTGGATTTCCGCGATATCCAGGCTTCAGGCTGTAGCCTATGCGAGGATCGGGATCCACGACGAAGAATGGTCGATCAGGGACGAGGTATCGGCTGCGCAGGTACCCCGAGGCGCGGAGGATTGTCTCGCAGAGCAGAAGTCCGAACACCAGCGACAGGAGGACCAGCACAGTCGTGGACTTCATCGGTCCAGCCAGCGGTGCAGCGTGTAGCGGCCCCGCGCGAAGGAGAGGCCGTTGCGCACCCATACGTTTATGACGGGGAAGTTCTGGATCTGGGAATCGAACTCGGCGTGGCGGCTGCCGTAAGGGCAAAGATTGACCGTGGCATGCGTGAGCGCCGAATACCCGCCGCGGCCCTCGGGCAGCACGGCCGACAGCCCGCGCCCGATGATTTTAGAGCCGTAGCGCGCCTCGATCTCAGCGAAGTACTGGAAACCGAGGAACCCGACCACGCGCCCTTCCTTGCGAAGCAGGTGAACGCCGTCCGCCCAGTTCCCGTTGAAGACGTTCCGAAACCATTCGACGTAGACCTCGTGGCACTTCTCCCGCGGAAGGCGCGGATCGGCGTGAAAGCGATCGATGCGGTAGGCCTCGCGCATGAACTTCGCGATGTGAGAGATCTCGCCCGGATCGATGCGGCCGAAGTCCTCCTTGCGGTAGGTCTCGAACGTAAAGGAAGGATCGACCGGCGGAGGCGCCGCGGGCGGGCGCTGGTTGTCGCTGATATAGGTGACGAGCGTGTCGACCAGCAGGAACTTGCGCTCCTGGAGCGCCAGGAGGAGCGCCGTGTCTTCGATGTCGCTCATGCCGCGCAGATGCCGAAAGCCGCGATCGCGCGCGTCGCCCTCCAGGGAGGCCAGGAGAGCGGCGGCGATTGCAGCCCGCTCGTTTCCTTCGCCGCGCGCGAAGATATGGGCGATGGTCGCCATGGGAAGGCCGAAGTGCTCCGACTCCCAGGGCGATCGGGCCGCGCCGACGAAACCGACGATCTCGCCCTCCTTCACCACAACCCGCCCGAAGCAGGCCTCCTCGCCCAGAAAGCGCTCGACCTGCCAGGCCAGGTAGTCGACGGCGAAGTCCTGCTTCGTCAGGCGGTACCAGCGGAACTCGGGATAGGACTGCTCGCGGGTGAGCTTCAGCACCGCCCCGGCGTCGGCAGCCGTGAAGACTCTCGTTTCAAGGCCCATCATCGTCCCGAAGCGCCTCGCGTTCGTCCTTCTCTCTCAGGAGATAGAACGGCTGCCCCTGCGTGAGGTGGTAGATGCGCACGATGAACTCTCCGAGAAGCCCGAGCACGACCAGTTGCAGGCCCAGGACCATGGCGAGAATGATCAGCGCCTGGAAACGGCCGCCGAGCGGGTGCCCGAATCCGAACAGGATCGCGACGTAGACCAGTCCGCCGAGAAATCCCGCCAGCGCCATCAGAACGCCGAACAGCCCTATGCGCTGGAAGGTCTTGCGGGAGAAACCCGTGAAGAAGTCGAGCTGAAGACCCACGAGGCTCGAGAAGCTGTAGCGCGAGCGGTCGCCGCTGCCGCCCTGGCGGACAGGCACCTCGGAGACCGACTCCGCCAGCATGACCACGAGCGGCTTCAGGAAGCGGCGCATCTCGCCATGGTGCCGCACCTCGAGCGCCAGCCGCCGGCTGAGCGCGTTCAGCCCGCAGCCGTAGTCGCGGAGCGGAATCCCGATCGTCGCCTGCACGAGGCGATTCAGGAGCCGCGACGGAAGAACGCGGAACAGATAGTGATCTTCCCGTTCCGTGCGGTAGCCGCTCACGAATTCGTAGCCGCGGTCAATTTCGTCGAGAAGAGCGGGAATGTCTTCGGGCAGGTTCTGAAGATCCGCATCGATGGTGACGGCCACCCGCCCCTGCACCCGTTCGAAGCCCGCGCTGAGAGCGGCGGCCTGGCCGAAGTTGCGGACGAATCGAAGGGGGCGGACCCGCGCGTCTTCCTTCGCAAGCGCCTTGAGCGCGTCCCAGGAGCCGTCCTTGCTCCCGTCGTCGACAAAGATGATCTCGAACCGCAGATCCCGGTCGTCCAGCACCTTGGCAATGCGCCGGTGAAGTTCCCGGAGCGTTCCGGCGTTTTGATAGACCGGGACGACGACGGAGACGTCCATCGCGGAGCGATCAGCGGCCACGAACAACCTCCCCCATCGCCTCGATCACGCGAGACACATCCTCGTCGGTCAGCCCGGCGTGAAGCGGCAGGCGCAGCAGGGTCCGGCTCACGGCCTCGGTCACCGGCAGATCCCCCTCGCGGTAGCCGAGCTGGGCGCTGCCGAATGGCGAGCTGTGAAGCGGCACGAAGTGGAAAGTGCACATGATGCCTCGCCGCCTCATCTCCGCCAGCACCCGGTCGCGTTCCTCGCCCGAGGGAAGGCGGACGTAGAAGACATGCCAGTTCGGCTCGCACACGTCCGGAATGACGGGAAGCTGGAGCTTTCCCTCGCGTGCAAGATCGGAGAGCCCCGCCTGATAGCGCTCGAAGACGCGGCGCCGGGCGGCGTGCAGCGCTTCCATCCTGTCAAGCTGCACACCGAGCAGTGCCGCCAGGATGTCGGAGAGCACGTAGCTTCCGCCCGGCCCGATCCAGGTGTACTTGTCGACCTCGCCGCGGAAGAACTGGGAGCGGTTCGTCCCTTTCTCGTAGATGACCTCCGCGCGCTTGAACAGGTCGTCGCGCTGGGTCAGGAACGCGCCCCCTTCGCCGCAGGTGAGATTCTTGGTCTCGTGAAAGCTGAAACCCGCCATGTCACCGAAGCCGCCGAGCCATCGTCCGCCTCGCCGGGCGCCCAGGCCCTGCGCCGCGTCCTCGATCACGCGGATGCCCTGCCTCCCGGCGATCTCCTGGTAGCGTTCCATGGGCGCTCCCACGCCGCCGTAGTGCGCCGGAATGACGGCGCGGGTCCGCGGCGTGACGACTTCCTCCAGCCGGTCGGGATCGAGATCGAGCGTCGCGTCGGAGATTTCAGCGAACACCGGACGCGCGCCACGTCGAAGCACGGCGTTCGCGACGGAGACGAAAGTGAAGCTGGGGAGGACTACCTCGTCGTCAGGACCGATATCGGCAACCTGGAGGGCCAGCTCGAGTGCGTGGGTGGCCGAGGGGGTCAGCAGGACGTGGCGGATGCCGAAGCGCTCGCCCATTCGAAGGGCGAGGGCCTTGCCGAGGGGCCCGTCGCCGCCCACGGCCCCTGACCGAAGTGCTTCCGCGACGGCCCGGACCTCGTCCTCTCCCAGGCTCGGCGCCGAGAAGGGAATGACCTTGGACTCGGGGATGTCGGCGCGCTTGCTCATCATTTCCCTAGAGTTTTAAAGCACTTCGCCTGGCTTGTCAAAGTGAATTCCCCTCAGGAGCCGCCTCGGCCGCCCCGTGCTTGAGGGCCCCGACCTCCACGCGCGCCCCGAGGCGCACCTGCTCCTCGGTCACCGCGGTGCGAGCACTTCCCCCGACGCCGGTAATCTCGTAAAGCCCCAGCGCGCGGGTCAGCCCGCCCTCCCACTTCTCGCCGGGCGCATAGGGCACGCGCATGGAGAAGCGCCCAGTCTCGTCGCTCCGAACTCCCTTCTCGTATACGAACACCCTTCCCTGGTTGGTCCGCACCCGCAAACGGGCAACTACTTCTTCCAAGGGCGCTCCCATCCCCTCCAGTCGCGCGCCCTTCATTCTTTCGAATATTTTCACGCTGCTGACTCCGAGGGGCGGAGCCTTTGAGGAACCGTCCAGGAGCCCAACAGACCTTTGAAAATGGTAGGAAGATTCGTAAACGATGCGAAACTGTCCGAGTCCCGGTAAACCAAGGCGCTCCTCGCGGCATCCGTCGAGCAGGAGCATCTGGTTAGTCATGGTGCGATAGTAGACGGCGGCATAGTGGAGCGCGTCATCACCCAGAGATTTTGTCGCTCCGACGAAATCAGCCATCGATCGGCCTTGAACTTCCAGGTACGTCGGTAGGAAGGGGTCGATTTCCCTGACGACCACGTACCGGAGATCCTGATTCTCAGCGAGCTTCACCGCTTCCATCTCTTCCGTCGCTAAAAAGAAATCGATGCTCATCCGGATCGCTTCCTGCTCCTTTACGGAGAGAATGAACGGCGTTGCCAGCGCCGGTCTTTCCGCGATGTAATTGAGCCATGGCCCGAAGTGCCATGGCGCGATGACACCGTAAGCAGGTTTCATCTCGGGATTCTGAACGCCGCCCGGATCCTCGGTAGCTTGGTTCATCCAGAGAAATGCCTCATTCGCAGGTGCGAAGTCCGGCATGCCGTTCACCCTGGAGCTCGTGAGCGGCCAAT
>JAUYMQ010000192.1 GCA_030698575.1 Deltaproteobacteria bacterium | reverse complement strand
AGGAGTTTCTGCAGATCATGGGCGGAATCGGAAGGCCGCTCAAGACCCACATGAGCGCCATTCCCGAAGAGAGCGTCGACCAGATCAAGGAAGAGATCGGGGAATATCAGCGCGGCCGCATGGTCGAGAAGCGGGTCGCCGGCGGCGTGATCCGGCGTCGGCAGGCGAAGGCGCCGCCTCCGCCCCCCGCTCCCGAGGAGGCGCTCGTCGCCAAGGAGGCCGAGGCGGGAGCCGCACCCGCGATCGCCCCCGAGGCAACACCGATTGCTCCTGCGGTTGTCGAGACGCCGTCCGCGGTGGAGGCGCCTCGAACGGTGCAGCCCGGCGCTGCGGCTGCGACCGCCGCGCCGGCCGAAACGGCGCGAAAGCCGCTCCCGGCCGACGACAAGGATGACGGCCTGGCGGCCCGGCGGCGCGGCGATAAGGACAAGGACGAAGGGAAGCCGAAAAAGAAGACGCTCAAGCCTGTGGTGCGCCGCGGCCGCGAGGTTATCGAGGTGCTACCGGAGGAGCTGCCGGGTCTTGCGCAGCGCGCCCCGACCTGGAGGGGTGGCGTTTCCGTGCGCCCCACCGGCGGGCAGTCCTACGGCCGTGGCCGGCCGGGCTACCGGCGGCGCACGGTGGTCAAAAAAGACTCCCGAAAGACTCTCATCACAACGCCCAGGGCTTCCAAGCGCATCGTCAAGATCTCGGGCCAGATCGGGGTGCAGGACTTCGCGAAACGGATGGGCGTGAAAGCCCCCGAGGTCCTGAAGAAGCTCATCGGCCTCGGCATGATGGTCAATATCACCTCCGCGATTGAACCCGACGCCGCGGCTCTCGTCGCCCAGGAATTCGGCTTTGAAGTCGAAAACGTGACGGTCGAGTTCGAGAGCCTTCTCGTCTCCTCCGCCGAGGCGAAGCCCGAAGACCTGCTCCCGCGGCCGCCCGTTGTCACGGTGATGGGCCACGTGGATCACGGCAAGACTTCCCTTCTCGACGCCATCCGGCAGACCAACGTGACGTCCCGCGAAGCAGGCGGGATCACCCAGCACATCGGCGCCTATCACGTCAGGACCAAGAAGGGGAACATCGTGTTCCTCGACACGCCGGGGCACGAGGCTTTCACCGCCATGCGAGCGCGTGGCGCGCAGGTGACCGACATTGTGATCCTGGTTGTGGCGGCGGACGACGGCGTGATGCCTCAGACCATCGAGGCCATCGACCATGCCAAGGCGGCCGGCGTACCCATCCTTGTCGCCATCAACAAGATCGACACGCCGGGTGCCGATCCCGAACGCATCAAGAACAAGCTGATGGAATACGAGCTGGTCCCCGAATCGCTCGGCGGCGACACGATTTTCGTCAACGTCTCCGCCAAGCAAAAGACCGGCCTCGACGAGCTCCTGGAGAGCATCGCCCTGCAGGCCGAGATCATGGAACTGAAGGCCAATCCCGACATGCTCGCCTCCGGCGTGGTGATCGAGGGGCGGGTCGAGCGGGGCCGTGGGCCCATCGCGACGATCCTGGTTCGGGAGGGCACGCTCAGGCAAGGGGACTACATCGTTGCGGGCTTTCACCACGGGCGCGTCCGCGCGATCAACGACGATTTGGGCAAGCCGCTGAAGGAAGTGACGCCAGGGCTGCCGGCTGAGGTTCAGGGGCTTTCGGGCGTGCCGCTCGCGGGCGATCCGTTCAACGCCGCCCCGAGCGAGCAGGTCGCCAGGGAAGTCGCAGAAAAGCGCGGGGAGAAGGATCGGGCGGGTTCGCTGACAGCGGCCGAGAAGCCGACGCTCGAAAACTTCCTCGAACAGATCCAGGAGGGTGAGATAAAGGAGCTTCGCGTCGTGATCAAGGCGGACACCCAGGGTTCGGTCGAAGCCGTACGCGATGCCCTCCAAAAGCTTTCCGGGAAGGATGTTCAGGTCAGGATGATCCATGGCGCTGTCGGCGGGATCAACGAGAGCGACGTGAACCTCGCAAGCGCCTCCGCCGCCATCACGATCGGTTTTCACGTGCGGCCCGACCCCAAGGCGCTGGCGCTGGCCCAGCAGGAGAAGGTTGACATACGCCTCTACACCATCATTTACGAGGCGGTCGATGAGATCCGCAAGGCGATGGAGGGCCTGCTTGCGCCGACGCTCAAGGAAACTGTCGCGGGACGGGCTGAAGTGCGGAATGTCTTCAGCATCGCCAAGCTGGGAACGATCGGGGGCTGCATGATCTCCGACGGCACCATTTCGCGCTCGAACCGTATCCGGGTCATTCGCGACTCCGTGGTGGTCTACGACGGCAAGATCGGGTCGCTCAGGCGATTCAAGGACGACGTGCGGGAGGTTCAGTCCGGCCTCGAATGCGGCATCCGGGTCGAGAACTTCAACGATGTGAAGGTAGGCGACGTTTTGGAGACCTACAACATCGAGGAGCTGCAGACCCGGCTCGAGTCTTCCGGGGCCAGGGCCGCGCCCGCCGGGGCAAGGGCCTGACGCTCCAGCCGGTCCCGCGGGGAGCAGTGGCGGTGGACGTTCGGCCGATCCCCCGCTGACTACCGGATGTCCCCCCGAAGGCCAGGGACGGAAGGCCAGCCATGGTGGTTGGGGTTTGCAGGCTCAGTATGATCCACCAGGCCGGCAATTCGCTCAAGGCCAAGCGTGGCGTCCTGAACCGGATCAAGAGCCGCGTGGCGAACAAGTTCAACGTTTCGATCGCGGAGATCGGCTCGAATGATCTCTGGCGAAGGATCGAACTCGGACTGGCAGTGGCGGGAAATGACGGCCCCCATGTGAACTCCCAGCTCGACAAGGTTCAGAACTTCATCGCTTCTCTAGCCCTGGCCGAGATCGTCGATTCGCAGATTGAGATCATCCACTTCAACGACGGTGAAAGTGAGTTCGCTCTCGGGGATGAAGAGGAAGAGGGTTTCGAGGACGGGGAGGCCATCGACGCCGGAGACATTCGCGGCGACGAGGAATGAAGGGGCTCCAGCGGGGACTTACTGGTGATTCCCAAGCGGCTGTCGCGGGTGGGCGAGACCGTCCGGGCCGAGATCAGTGAGATGATCCTGCGCGATCTCAAGGATCCCCGCATCGGGCTCGTGACGATCACCGATGTCCTCATGTCGCCGGATCTGCGGCAGGCGAAGGTCTTTTTCAGCCGGATAGGGACGAAAGAAGAATCCGAGGAAAGCCTGGTGGGCCTCACCAAGGCGGCCGGCTTTATCCGGCGGGAGCTGGGCCGGCGACTGAGGCTCAAGTTCGCCCCCGAGCTTCGGTTCCTGCACGATGACTCGCTGGAAACGGGGGCCAGGATCAGCGACTTGTTGAGAGACATCGAATGAGTGAACCGGCCGCGCTTCGCGCCGCCGGCCCGCACGCTTCAGAGGGCGCCCTGGCCGGGGTCCTCCGCATTCTCCGCGAACGGGACCGGTTTCTGGTGACCGCGCATCGGAACCCCGAGGGGGATGCGCTCGGATCCAGCCTTGCCCTCGGCCTCGCGCTGCGCGAGATGGGCAAGACGACCATCCTCTACAACGCCGATCCGGTTCCCCGCGTGCTCAAGCCGTTTCCAGGCGCGGGAGAAGTCGTGCAATCCCTCGATGGTGCACGGCCCGGTGACACGGTGATTGTCTGCGATTGCGGCGAGCTGGAGCGCGTCGGTCCCGAGATGCTGTCGCGGAGGGCGGATTTTCGCTTCGTGAACCTCGACCATCACGTTTCCAGCCAGGGCTTTGCGGAAGTGAACTACATCGACCCGGGCGCCTGCGCGACGGCGCTGCTGGTCTTCCGGGTCCTCAAGGCTCTCGGGCACCCCATCTCGGTCGATGTGGCGACGAACCTGCTGTGCGGCCTCGTGACGGACACGGGATCGTTCCGGTATTCGAACGCGAACCCCGAGTGTCTCGAAGCTGCGGCGGAACTGGTTCGTTGCGGCGCGCGGCCCGATTTCGTTTCGCAGAAGATCTTTGATTCGAACGAGGAGAAAACCTACCGGCTCCTCGCCCGCGTGCTGGGCACGCTCGACATCACGAAGGACGGAAGCGTGGCGTCGGTGGTTGTCAGCACGGAGATGTTCGAGCAGACCGAAACCGGCCCGGAGCACGTGGAGGGCTTCGTCAATTACCCGCGCGGTATCGCGGGGGTGGAGCTGGCCTTCCTTCTGCGTCAGATCGGCCCCGAGGAATGGAAGGTTTCGCTCAGGGGGCAGGGCCGGGTCGATACGACCCTCATTTCGGCGGCCTACGGGGGCGGCGGACACCGGAACGCCTCGGGCTGCACGGTGAAGGGGTCGCTCGAAAAGGTCAGGCGTGAGATCGATGAGCGTGCCCGGGCGCTCCTTGCCCCCGGTTGAGGGCCCCGGCAGGCGCCACGGCGTCCTGCTGGTGGACAAGCCCGCGGGGCTCACCTCCCATGACGTCGTGGAGCTGCTCAGGCGGCTCCCGGGAGTTCGGCGGTCGGGGCATGCCGGCACGCTCGATCCGCTTGCGACGGGGCTCCTGGTTGTCTGCATCAACGAGGCGACGAAGGCCTCGCGATTTCTGATGGCGGGCGAGAAGGAATACCTCGCGCGGGTCAGGCTCGGCATTGAGACAGATACGCAGGATGTCACGGGTACCGTGACGCGCGAGGCTGACTGGGCGGGGGCCAGCCCCGAACTCATCGCGCGCGAGGCTGCGGGCCTCGTCGGGGAGATTGAGCAGGTTCCGCCGATGTACTCGGCGGTCAAGCAAGGGGGGGTGCGGCTTCACGTGCTGGCCCGGGCCGGCAAGGAAGTCGATCGGGCGCCGCGGAAGGTCTCGATCCGGGCAATCGAAATCGAGTCGGTGGCCCTTCCCGAACTGACGTTGCGTGTGACCTGCGCCAAGGGAACCTACATCCGCACGCTGGCCTGGGAACTGGGGCGGCGACTGGGCTGCGGCGCAACGCTGGCGGGCCTTCGCCGGACACGAAGCGGGCGTTTCAGCATCGAGCAGGCCCAGCCGCTCGAGGCCCTTCTCGAAGGAAAGGGAGAGGCGCTCGGGAAGCACCTCATCCCGCTGGCCGAGGCCCTGGCGGAAGAGTGGACGCCCAGCCTGGTCGATGCAGATACCGCAGCCCGGGCCGCGCAGGGGCAGCCCCCGGACGCGCCCTCGGGCAGCCGGGCGGGTGATCGCGTCATGATTCTTGGGCCTGCGGGTGGTGTGGTCGCCCTCACGGAGGTTGTCGAGGAGCGGTCCGGGCGGATGCGGCTCCGGACTATACGGGTTCTTCACGATTACGAGTGAGCGCCCGCTCGAACGAGCGGCCGCGCGAGGCAACACGACTTACCACACGGCCCTGGCGCCCCGATCCGGCGCCTGCGGCGACTAGCGCCGCTCGATTGAGCGGCAATGGAGGGATCGAACATGGAAACGCCCAAGGAGCAGAAGCAGAAGGTTATCGGAGACTTCCGGACTCACGACACCGACACCGGATCGCCTGAGGTGCAGATCGCGCTGATGACGACCCGCATCGATCACCTCACCGGTCACTTCAAGTTTCACAAGAAGGATCACCACTCCCGCGTCGGCTTGCTCAAGCTGGTGGGAAAGCGGCGCAGGCTGCTCGACTACCTGAAGCGCAAGGACATCGAGCGGTACCGGAAAGTCATCGATCGGCTGGGAATTCGTAAGTAGCCGGCTCCTTACCAAGGCGAGGGGACCCGCCGGGTTCTCTCCTAATCAGTCACCGGCCGGGACGCGCCAAAGGGCGGTGTTCGGGCGACAGGGGTGCGGATGGCCGCGCCCTGGGAAGGATGAGAGGGTATGTCAATCAAGCTTACAACTGAAGTAGGAGGCCAGGCGCTTGGGCTGGAAACGGGCGCGATAGCCCGTCAGGCCAATGGCGCGGTGGTTGTTTCATACGGCGACACGATGGTCCTTGTCACTGCGGTTTCCTCTGGGCTCCCGAGGGAGGGGATCGACTTTTTCCCGCTTACCGTCGATTACCTCGAGAAGACCTCCTCCGCGGGAAAGATTCCCGGCGGGTTCTTCAAGCGCGAAGGGCGGCTCACCGAGAAGGAAACCCTGACCTCGCGATTCATCGACCGGCCGCTCCGGCCGCTCTTTCCGGAAGGTTTCAGGAACGAGACGCAGATCATCGCCACCGTGCTCTCGTCGGATCCCGAATGCGATGCGGACGTGCTCGCGATCACCGGCGCCAGTGCTGCGCTGACAATATCGGACATCCCCTTCCAGGGACCGATCGCGGGCGTGCGCGTGGGGCGGATCAACGGTGAGCTCATCGCCAATCCCACGAACAGTCAGGTTGCCGACTGCGATCTCAACATCATCCTCGCGGCGAGCGAGGACGCCATCGTCATGGTGGAGGGGGGAGGCAAGGAGATTCTCGAGTCGGACATCGTGGAGGCGCTCCTGTTCGGCCACGAGGCGATCCGGCCCCTCATTGCGATCCAGAAGGAATTGCGGGCGGCGGTCGAGAAGACGCGCCTCGCGGAGGGGCTTTCGATCGAGAAGATCGCTTTCGTCGCGCCGGTGACCCACCAGCGCATGGAGCGCGTGCTCTCCGGCGAGGCGGCTGGCGACGAGGCCGCCTCCGCCCACCTCGAGGAGTTCAAGCGCTTCAAGGATCTCGTCGCGCCAAAGCTCACGGAAGCCTACAGCGTGACTGAGAAGCAGAAGCGCCGCGAGCAGATCAGGGCGGCGCGAGACGAGATGACGGAAGCCTTCGTGGCGCCCGAGAAGGCCCGCCAGCGCAGCCTGGGCAGCCCCGCGGAGCTGGAGACCGCAGCCCGGGAGATCCGGGCCCTGGAGGCCCGGCTCAAGTCGTGGTTCCATGATCTCGAGGGCCACATCGTCCGCATGCGCATCCTGAAGGACAAGACGCGCATCGACGGCCGGGGGCTCGGCGACGTCCGCGCCATCGAGTGCCAGGTCGGCATCCTCCCCAGGGCGCACGGTTCGGCGCTCTTCACACGCGGTGAAACCCAGGCGCTCGTGATGACGACGCTTGGCACTTCGGATGACGAGCAACTCATCGAAACCCTGACGGGGGAGCACTGGCGAACCTTCCTGCTCCACTACAACTTCCCCCCATTCAGCACCGGCGAGACGAAGTTTCTCCGGGGCCCTGGCCGGCGCGAGATCGGCCACGGTGCACTCGCCGACCGCGCTCTGCGCGGCCAGCTTCCGGAGGCCGTGAAGTTCCCCTACACGATCCGCGTGGTGGGCGAGGTGCTCGAGTCGAACGGGTCGTCCTCCATGGCAACGGTCTGCGGCGGTTCGCTCTCCCTCATGGACGCCGGTGTGCCCATCAATGCACCGGTGGCCGGCATCGCCATGGGGCTCATCAAGGAGGGATCTGATGTTGCCGTGCTGACCGACATCCTTGGCGACGAGGATCACCTCGGCGACATGGATTTCAAGGTCACCGGGACCTCGGTTGGCGTCACTGCGCTGCAGATGGACATCAAGATCGACGAGGGCGTGAGCCGCGAGGTGATGGCCCAGGCGCTCGATCAGGCCCGGGTGGCCAGACTCCACGTGCTCGAGCGGATGAACGCTGCGCTCTCGGCGCCGCGCCCGGAACTTTCGCCTCACGCGCCGCGAATCGAGACGGTCTGGATCAAGCCCGACCGGATCCGCGACGTCATTGGGCCAGGCGGAAAGGTCATCAAGGGGATCCAGAGCCGCACGGGCGCCAAGATCGATGTGGACGACTCCGGCGAGGTACGCGTCGCTTCCGCCGACCTGAAGGCGCTCGAGCAGGCCAAGGCCATGATCCGGGAGCTGACCCAGGAGGCCGAGATCGGCCGTGTCTATCTGGGCAAGGTCCGCAAGATCATGGACTTCGGCGCCTTTGTCGAGATCTTCCCCGGCACCGACGGCCTCGTGCACATCTCCGAGCTGGCCCACAAGCGGGTCGACAAGGTCACGGACGTGCTGCGGGAGGGCGACGAGGTCATGGTCAAGTGTCTCGACGTCGATCCGCAGGGGAAGATTCGCCTGTCCCGCAAGGCAGCGCTCGGCGATCTCGATGACGAGGCCCAGGGCGAGGCCGAAAAGGGCGGCAAAAAAGACTCCGAGGACTCCTCTCCTCGGGATGATGGGGGCCGGAGCCATCGCCGGCGCCGCTGACCCCCGACCTCTCCCCGCTTCCGGCGGGGAGTCGTTTTTGGAGGCCCGGTGGAAGATCTGAAGATCCCCATACGGCGTGTCCGCCCGGAACGGGATGCCGATCTGCCCCTCCCGGCGGCCATGTCGCCAGAGGCGGCCGGCGTGGATCTCGGGGCCGCGCTCGAGGAGAACCTGACCCTGGCTCCCGGCGAGCGCGCAGCCGTCCCCACGGGGTTCTCGCTGGCGCTGCCCTCGGGCTACGAGGGGCAGGTACGGCCGCGAAGCGGGCTGGCGCTCAGGCACGGTCTCACCGTGGCCAACGCCCCCGGCACCATCGACGCCGACTTCCGGGGGGAGGTCTGCGTGATCCTTGTGAACCTCGGGCAGGCGCCGGTGACGATCCGTCGCGGCGATCGCATCGCCCAGCTTATCGTTGCGCCCGTGGTCAGGCCGCTCTGGGACGAGGTGCCCGCGCTTCCCGCCAGCCAGCGGGGCGAAGGTGGTTTCGGGCACACGGGCGATTGACGCGACGCGCGCGGATCGGGTATAGAATTTCCGATCCTTCCGGATATGCTCTGGTCGGACGCGCCTTGGGCCCCTCGCGCAGAGGGGCAACTCCCGTCATCATCGTTACACGATAGTTCCTTGCCGGTGGGGTTCACTGAGCAACCTTGCTCGCGCGCCGCCGAGGTCGCGCGGAGAAGACGATTGAGCGAACCCGACCTTCCCCAGGATCCGATCCCGGCCACCGGCCGCGCGGAAGAGCCCGACGAGGCGCCGAAGTCGGGGCGAATCTCGCGGTCGCTCCAGCTCAGGTTGTTCAGCGCAGCCGTCATCATTCCCTTCGTCATATTCATGATCTTCATCGGCGGGCTCCCCTTCCTGGTGACCTTGGTGGCGATCATCTGCCTCGGGCTCAGGGAGTTCTACGAGATCATCGAGGCGAAGGGGCTCCGGCCGCAGAAAACAGCGGGGATCGTCGGGGGGGCGCTGCTCGGGATCGTCGCCTACGTGGGAAACGAGTACCAGACCAACGTGCTGCTCACGGCGGTCCTGCTCGTGGTCATGATCCTCCAGCTCCTGAAGCAGGACATCGCCGAGGCGATTTCTGACATCTCGGCCACCTTCTTCGGGGTTTTCTACGTCGGCTGGCTCATGTCCCACGCCATTCTGCTCCGCCGGATGGATGAGATCCTGCGAATCAAGTACGGGGCGCCCGCGGAGGGGCCTTTCTGGATGGGCGGCGCTTTCGTTGATGACAAGCTCGGGATCTTCCTTCTGCTCTTTTGTATAGTTACCGTTGCGGGGACCGACGTGGGCGCTTACTTCGTCGGGCGGCGGTTCGGGCGGCTGAAGCTCGCGCCCCGCGTCTCCCCCAACAAGACCGTCGAGGGGGCCGTGGGCGGAGCCCTCGTGGGCATCCTCCTCGGACTCGTCGCCTGGGCGGTGTTCAACTTCTGGATCCTGACGAGTCCCGTGCTGCCGCTTCAGCAGGCGGTGCTCATCGCGGCGCTCCTCTCGGTATTCGGAATTCTCGGCGATCTCGCCGAATCGCTCATCAAGCGCGACGCGAAGGCCAAGGACACGGGCACGATCTTCCCCGGCATGGGGGGGATGCTCGACCGCATCGACAGCAACATGGTGGCCTTTCCGGTCCTGTACTATTACATGAGCGCATGGTTCTTTTTCCGCTCTTTCGTGAGCGGCTGAGGCGTGAACGGCTGAGACAGCGTCTTCTCCGTCGGGGCGGTCGAGTCGCCCGGACGGCCCGGGGGAAACCGTGATACCGCGATATTCCCGGCCGGAGATGAGTGCGCTCTGGTCCCCGGAAGCGAAATACGGGGGCTGGCTGCGCGTGGAGCTGGCGGTCTGCGAAGAGCTTTCGCGGCGAGGTGAAATTCCCCGGCGCGCGCTGCAGACGATCAAGAAGAAGGCGCGATTCGACCCCGCGCGCATCGACGCCATCGAGAAGAAGGTCAAGCACGACGTCATCGCGTTCCTGACAAACGTTGCCGAAAACGTCGGCCCCGACGCGCGCTACATCCATATGGGGCTCACCAGCTCCGACGTGCTCGACACCGCCCTTGCGCTCCAGCTCTCCGCCGCCGCCGAACTGCTGATCGAGGACATCGATGCGCTGCTCGCCATCCTCGAGAAGCGGGCCCGGGAGCACAAGCGCACCGTGATGGTCGGCCGGTCGCACGGGATGCACGCCGAGCCGACGACCTTCGGCCTGAAGCTCGCCCTCTGGCACGTTGAAATGACACGTCACCGGGTTCGGCTTCTGCGCGCCCGCGACGCCGTGGCGGTGGGAAAACTATCGGGTGCCGTGGGCACCTTCGCCTACCTCGATCCCGCCGTCGAACGGGCCGTGCTCGACCGGCTCGGCCTCGCTGCCGAACCCCTTGCCACGCAGGTGGTGCAGCGGGACCGCCACGCAGAGTTCTTCACCACGATCGCGATCGTCGGAGCGAGCATCGAGAAGATTGCGGTGGAGATCCGGCACCTCCAGCGCACCGAGGTGGGTGAGGCGGAGGAGTTTTTCTCGGAGGGGCAGAAGGGCAGCTCGGCCATGCCTCACAAGCGCAACCCGATCGCCTCCGAGAACCTGTCGGGGCTTGCGCGCGTGTTGCGCGGCAACGCCCTGGCGTCGCTCGAGAACGTTCCCCTCTGGCACGAGCGGGACATCAGCCACTCGAGCGTCGAGCGGATCATCGCGCCCGATTCAACCATCCTCCTTGACTACATGCTGGCGCGCCTCACGCGACTCCTCGAGCGGCTGGTGGTCTATCCCGAGCGGATGAAGCGCAATCTCGCGCTCACCCAGGGCCTCATCTTCAGCCAGCGCGTCCTGATCACACTGGCCCAGTGGGGCGTCTCGCGCGAGGACGCCTATGAGTGGGTTCAGCGATGCGCCATGCGCACACTCAAGGAGGGTGAGGAGTTCAAGCGGCTCCTCGCGACGGACCCTGATGTCTCCCGTGTGCTGAAGCGAGCCGACCTCGATGCCTGCTTCGATCTGGAAGATCACTTGCGTCACCTGGACACACTCTTCAAGCGCGCCTTCGGCGGCGCGAAGATCGGAAGCCGGAAGAACACCAGAAAGCCCCGCAAGCCGCGCAAGCGGCCCTAACCCCCGTCGCCCGGCAGAAGTGCCGGCGGCCTGGAGAGCCTGATGAGCAGCACGCCCACACCCGAAAGGGCGGAAAAGCTCCACGAGGGCAAGGCGAAGATCGTCTACGCCACGAGCGATCCGCACATGATCATCCAGTACTTCAAGGACGATGCCACTGCCTTCGACGCCAAGAAGCGCGGGACCATCGTGAACAAGGGGGTTATCAACAACCGAATCGCCTCGCATCTCTTCGAACTCCTGGGCGAGTCCGGCGTGACGACGCATTTCGTCGCGAAGCTGTCCGACCGGGAGATGCTCTGCCGGCGGCTCCAGATCATCCTCGTGGAGGTCGTGGTCCGGAACGTCGTGGCGGGAAGCCTCGCCAAGCGCCTGGGGATGGAGGAAGGGGCGTCGCTTCCGCGACCCATCGTCGAGCACTACTACAAGCGCGACGATCTGAGCGACCCGCCCATCAACCTGGATCACATCCAGGTGCTCAATCTGGCCACGAGTGAAGAGATGTTGCACATTCGCCGCGAAGCGCTGAAGGTGAACGAGTTCCTCGTGAAGTATCTCGATCAGCGCGAGATCCGTCTGGTCGACTTCAAGCTCGAGTTCGGCAGGACGACCGGCGGTGGAGCCGGCGCCGTGCTTCTGGGCGACGAGATCTCGCCCGACACCTGCCGCCTGTGGGACAAAAAGACACATGAGAAGATGGACAAGGACCGGTTCCGGCGCGATCTGGGCAGGATCGAGGAGTCTTACGAGGAGGTCGCGCGGCGGATCTGCGGGTCCTGACGGTAGCTCGCCCCCTCGGGGCGATCAGGGGGAAGGGGACAGGCAAGCATGAAAGCCAGGGTCATCGTACTGCCGAAGGAAGGGGTGCTCGATCCCCAGGGGAAAGCCATCCAGGGATCGCTACACGCCCTGGGCTACGACGCCGTCACCGACCTCCGGGCCGGAAAGTGCTTCGTCATCGAACTGGCCGATCTCCCTCCCGGGAAGGCCCGGAAGCTCCTCGACGAGATGAGCGAGAAGCTTCTGGCGAACCCCCTCATCGAGAGCTGGAAGATAGAGCTGGAGACGGCGTGAAGGAGCGGGGTCGCGAGGACATCCGCGTGGGAGTCGTGGTCTTTCCCGGCTCCTGCGACGATCACGATACCTACCACGCCTTCTCGCGCGTGCTTGGCGCCTCCGCGCGCTTTGTCTGGCACCGCGAGGAGTTGCTCACCGATCTCGACGCCGTTGTGCTCCCCGGAGGTTTCTCCTACGGAGACTACCTGCGCTGCGGCGCGATGGCGAAATTCTCACCCGTCATGGGAGCCATCCGGCGGTTCGCCGAAGCGGGCGGCCTCGTGCTGGGAATCTGCAACGGCTTCCAGATTCTTTGCGAAGCCGGTCTGCTGCCCGGCGTCCTCGTGCGCAACCGCTCACTTCGCTTCGTCTGCGATCCGCACCAGCCCCTCCGCGTCGAGAACGCCGGCACGCCCTGGACCGCCGGCCTCTGCGCGGGCGAGGTGGTGCGGTTCCCGATCAAGCACGGCGAGGGGTGCTATTTCGCCGACCCAGCCACACTCCGCACGCTCGAAGAGAGCGGCCGGATCGCCTTTCGCTACGCGACCGCCGAAGGTCGCGTGAGCGACGCGGCCAATCCGAACGGCTCTCTTGGCAACATCGCCGGCGTCACGAACGCGGCCGGAAACGTGCTCGGCCTAATGCCCCACCCGGAGCACGCGGTGGAAGGGCTGCTGGGAGGGTCCGATGCCCGGCGCATGTTCGAGGGGGCCCTGATTTATCTCGGCCGGAAGGCGCCTGTGGCGCCGCCGGATGCCGGAAACCCCGGCTCCCGCACCCCCGGGACGGCCTCTGCCAGGAAGCGCCCCGCCCCGGCCGGGGAGGAGGCGCCGGTCACCGGGGAAACCGCCGCCCGGCACGGGCTAAGCGCCGATGAGTACGGCCGCGTGCTCCAGATCCTCGGCCGAACGCCGAACATGACGGAACTCGGGATCTTCTCCGTCATGTGGAGCGAGCACTGCTCCTACAAATCGAGCCGCGTGCACCTCCGGAAGCTCCCCACGACCGGCGAGCGGGTGCTGCAGGGGCCGGGGGAGAACGCCGGCGTCATCGACATCGGCGACGGCTACGGGGTGGCCTTCAAGATCGAAAGCCACAACCACCCGAGCTATATCGAGCCCTACCAGGGTGCGGCCACGGGCGTCGGAGGAATCCTGCGCGACGTGTTCACGATGGGCGCCCGGCCGATCGCCTCGCTCAACTCGCTTCGCTTCGGAGATCCCGCCGACCCCTGGCAGCGCCACCTGATCGACGGCGTGGTGCGGGGGATCGGCGGTTACGGGAACTCCTTCGGCTGTCCCACCGTCGGCGGCGAAACCGCCTTTCACCCTTCCTACAACGGCAACATCCTCGTGAACGCCTTCAACCTAGGGCTCGTGCGGACCGATCGGATCTTCCGGGCCGTGGCCGCGGGGGTGGGGAACCCGGTCATGTACGTGGGCTCCCGCACCGGACGCGACGGCATTCACGGGGCCACGATGGCGAGCGAGGAGTTCGGGGAAGGCGCGGAGGCGAAGCGCCCGACCGTGCAGGTGGGCGACCCCTTCACCGAAAAGCTGCTCCTCGAGGCCTGCCAGGAAGTCATGAAGCAGGATCTCGTCGTCGCGATCCAGGACATGGGGGCCGCGGGGCTCACCTCGTCCTCGCTCGAGATGGCCAGCCGGGGAGGCGTGGGCATCGAGCTGGATCTGTCGCGAATTCCCCTCCGCGAGGAGGGCATGACGCCCTACGAAATCATGCTCTCGGAATCGCAGGAGCGGATGCTGCTGGTCGCGAAGCAGGGCTGCGAGAAGGGGGTCGAGGAGATTTTCCGGAAGTGGGACCTGCAGGTCGAGGTGGTGGGCACCGTGACCGACGATGGGCGGCTTCGCCTCGTTCAGGACGGGCGGTCCGTGGCGGAGATTCCGGTCAAGCCGCTGGCCGAAGAGGCGCCGGTCTACGAGCGGCCCATGCAGCGGCCGGACTGGCAGGACGAGGTGCAGACCCTCGATCTCGCGGGCGTGAAGCCGCCGGCTGATCTCGGCGCCACGCTTGTCGCCCTCATGGGCTCCCCGAACCTCTGCAGCAAGGAGTGGGTCTACCGCCAGTACGACAGCCTTGTGCGGGCCAATACGATCCAGGGTTGTGGGGGCGACGCCGCTCTCATCCGGATCCAGAAGACGCACAAGGCAGTCGCAATCAGCGCCGACTGCAACAGCCGCTTCTGCTATCTCGATCCGCGCGCTGGTGCCGCGCTGGCCGTTGCCGAGGCCGCGCGAAACGTCTCCTGCACCGGGGCGGCGCCGCAGGCCGTGACCAACTGCTTGAACTTCGGCAATCCGGAGAAGCCCGAGATCATGTGGCAGTTCGCCGAGGCCGTCGAGGGGATGGTCGAGGCCTGCCGTGAGCTCGAAACGCCCGTGGTGAGCGGGAACGTGAGCTTCTACAACGAAACGCGCGGCACGGCGATTCACCCCACCCCGACCATTGTCATGGTGGGCCTTCTCGACGACCGGGCCGCCTCCGCCGGCCCGGCCTGGGCGGAGGCCGGTGATCTCATCGCCCTCCTCGGAGAGGTGGGCAATGAACTCGGCGGGAGCGAGTATCTCGCCCGCGTCCACGGCCTTGAACGCGGCCTTCCGCCGCGCCTTGACTGGCGGCTCGAAAAGGCCGTGCAGGCCGCCTGCCGCGCGGGGATCGCAGCGAGCCTGTTCCGCTCTGCCCACGACTGCGCCGACGGCGGGCTGGCGGTGGCGCTCACCGAGTGCTCGCTGGCCGGTTCCGGCCGGGACGGCGGGCCGATCGGCGCGACCGTCCGCATAGGCGCGGAGGGCAGGCCCGATGCGCTGCTTTTCGGCGAGAGCGCGTCTCGTATTCTCGTGAGCTTCCGCCCGGAAGGGCGGGCCCGGGCCGAGGCGCTGGCCCGCGAGGCGGGCGCCCCATTCGCCGTGATCGGTGAGGTGGGGGGCGATCGGATCCGCGTGAACGACTGGATCGACGTGGCGCTCTCCGATCTCCGGGCCGCCTGGAGCACGGGCCTCACCTCCGCGTTGCGGGGGGATGGGGGCGGTGGTAGCTTCGCTGCAGGAGGTGCCCGCTCATGAAGCACGCGGCAAGCGCCGGTGAGCCTCAGTCCGTCCCGGCCTCGCGCGACTCACTACCGCTGGCACCCATCGAGGGGCGCGGCCGCCCGCGCGACGAGTGCGGCGTCTTCGGCATCTACGGCGCCGAGGAAGCCTCCAACCTCACCTACCTGGGTCTCTACGCTCTCCAGCATCGGGGTCAGGAGTCAGCCGGGATCGTCTCGAGCGACGGTCGCTTGCTGCGCGCCCATCGCCAGATGGGGCTCGTTGCTGACATCTTCGGCGAGAAGCTGCTGGCCACGCTGCCTGGCCGCATGGCCATCGGCCACGTCCGCTACTCCACGAGCGGCGAGAGCCGGATCGACAACGCGCAGCCCTTCCTGGTGGAGTACTCCCGCGGCTCCATTGCCATCGCCCACAACGGAAATCTCGTCAACGCGGGCATCCTTCGTGATGAGCTGGAGGCCTACGGCTCTATTTTCCAGTCCACTATGGACACCGAGGTGATCGTTCATCTGATTGCCCAGTCGAAGGCTCGCTTTCTCGAAGAGCAGCTCGTCGAGGCGCTCACGCGGGTTCGCGGAGCCTACTCCGCCGTCCTGATGACGGAAAACAAGATGGTTGCGGTGCGGGATCCCCACGGTTTCCGCCCGCTCACGCTGGGCCGGTTGAAGGACGCCTGGGTGGTGGCGAGCGAGACCTGCGCCCTGGATCTCATCGAGGCGGAGTACATCCGTGAGGTGGAGCCCGGCGAGTTGATCGTGTGGGACCAGGAGGGGATGCGCTCCCTCCGCCCCTGGCCCGAAACGAAGCGTGCGCTCTGCATCTTCGAGTACATCTACTTTGCCCGGCC
>JAUYMQ010000191.1 GCA_030698575.1 Deltaproteobacteria bacterium | reverse complement strand
GTCGGCTGCGGGGCGACATGCGGTCCCGCTTCCGCTCGGCGAGACCATGCTGGCTGCGTGGCTTCTCGCACAGGCCGGACGGGAAGCGCCCTCCGGGCCGCTGACGATCCTTCCGGATCTTCTCCCGGCGAATGCGATGGCCGGTGGCCGGCTCACCTGCAAGGCCCTGCGCGTTCCCTGGGGCAGTGCGGCCGGCCAGGCCGTGTTCATTCTGAAGGACGGGGGCGCGCCGCGGGTCGGCCTGGTCGAGACCGCGGCCGCGCGCGTGGTCCGGGGAGAGAATCTTGCCCGGGAACCGCGCGACGATCTCGGCTTCGACGGCATAGCGGCTGAAACGTTTTCGCTTCCGCTTCCCGCCGAGTCGTTGTGGCGACTCGGCGCCATGGTTCGCACCGCGCAGATGGCCGGCGCCCTCGGATACCTCCTTTCACAGTCCGTGCGCTATGTGGGGGAGCGCGTGCAGTTCGGCCGCGCGATCGGAAGATTCCAGGTTATCCAGCACGCCCTGGCAGGGCTTGCGGGGCATGTCGCGGCATCCGAAGCGGCCGCGGAGGCGGCCTTCGCCGCCGCGGACCGGGCGTCGCTGGGCGCCGGATGGGACGGGGAGGGAGCGCCGACTTTCGAGATCGCAGCGGCCAAGGTCCTCGTAGGAGAGGCGGGGGAGGCGGCTCCCGCGATCGCGCATCAGATCCACGGGGCGATCGGTTTCACCTACGAGCACGATCTGCACTTCGCTACGCGCCGCCTCTGGGCCTGGCGCTCCGAGTTCGGATCGGAGTCGCACTGGGCGGATTTCCTTGGGCGCAGGGCCTTTGCCGCCGGCCCTGCGGGACTCTGGAATCTCCTCACTTCGCGCTGAGAGAGCCTTCGGGCACGCCCTCCCGGAACTGGAAACAAGGCATGATGCAGGCAGTCGAATCGGAAAGAGGTGTCCTGACGAGCCTCGCGCGCCTCGGGAAGAACCTCGCCGCTTCGCTGATTGGCATTGCGGTGACCCTCCTGTTGCTCGAGGGAGGACTCCGGCTCGTCAACTTTTCAAATGATGCGCGCGTGCTCGTCTATCCGCGCATCGGAAACGAGATCAACGGGTTTCGGAATCCCGACTTCAGCCGTGACATTCCCCGCGGGCAATTCCGCATCCTTGCCCTCGGCGCGTCGGCCTTCGTGACCCGGGAGTTCCAGCCTCGTTTTCAGGATCTGCTCGACGAGGCGCCGATCTTCACAAGTTCAGGCTTTCACGCGCGTGTGATCTCGTCGGGCGTGCCGGCGCACATGACTTTCGATTCACTCTGGAAGTACGAGTACTGGTACCGCGGCTACGATCTCGATCTCGTCATTTTCTATCACGGCATCAACGACGCGCGCGCGAACAGCTATCCCGACGATCTCTTCCAGGAAGACTACACCCAGCTTCTATACTACCGGCAGTACGCACCCCTGTTTGCGTGGGCGGCCGCGCACCCGCGCGTTTCGGAATCATTCGTCGTGATGCTGGTCAGAAAGCTGATCACCTGGTGGCGCCTCCGTTCCGATCCACTCTTCGCCAAGGGCCCCTACAACGATCCACGGAACGATCCCTGGCTCGTTGAAGGTGCAAACGTCAAGACAGCGATGGTGTTCCGTCGAAATCTCGAAGCGGTGCTGGATATTGCGAAGGAGCGCGGTCAGCGCGTGCTCCTGCTGACCTACGCCTACTACCTCCCCGACGACTACACCAACGAGCGGTTTCTCGAGAAAAAGACCGACTACTCATTCATGCCCGAGAGCGTCGCCACGGAGGTCTGGGGTATCAAGGAGAACGTCGTCGCGGCCATCGTGGCGCACAACGAGGTCGTCCGCGAGGTTGCCTCTCGCCATCCCGAGGCGCTGTTCTTCGACATGGAGCGTTTCATGCCGAAGGACAGGCGTCACTTCATCGACATCTGCCACTGGACCGACCTGGGGCGGAAGGTCTTCGCCCGGGGAGTGCTGAAAGCGCTGGATGAACAGGGCGCCGACCTTCTGGAAAGGGCGCGCGCCCGCGACTGATTCACCCCTCCCCTCCCGCCCGCTTCCGGGACCGCGCCCCGCGGCCCGGCCCACGCCGGGCTCAAGCCCCGGACCAAAACTCACGATATTCAAGGTGGTTATCTACGCTCTCCCGGCGAGCCGGGAAGCGTGCGTTTTGCCATGGGTCCCCGGATCAACGAGGAGGCTGGCGGCGGGTGACACAATTCTGATATTCAGGCGCTAGCTTGGGCCGGAGCGGAACTTCAAGAATGGACGAGAAGCGATCGCTAGGCTGGGACAAGGTGATCTTCACCCATGTGGTGATCATCGGCGTCCCGACCATCCTCTATTATTTCCTGCGACTCGGCGGGCGCGATCTTTTCCCTCTCCACGTCTTCGTGGCGACGGCCTACCTCATCACGGCGCTCGTCATCATCTTTGAAACCGTGATTTCGCTTTTCAGGCGTTACGCGCAGCCCGCCAGAGCGCCGACCGGCCGTGCCGACAGGTTCTTCCAGAGGATCAAGACCGGGCTCGGCGTGAGCGGCGCCAAGCTTCCCGCGCCGGCGATGCCGGTCCCGCGATCGACCTTCATCGTCGCCGCCTATCTCCCGAACGAGCAGGACCTGATTGTCGACACGCTGGAGCACATCCTCACCAGGGTGAACCGGCCGATGGACGGGCTGGAGCTCATCCTTGCCTACAACACCCCCAACGAGCTTCCGGTCGAGGCCGACCTGCAGGCGCTGGCCGCCCGGCACCCCGAACTGAAGCTCCTGCGGGTTATCGACAGCGAATCGAAGGCCCAGAACCTGAATGCCGGGATACTGGCTGCCACCGGCGAGATCGTCGGAATCCTCGACGCCGATCATCACCCGATACCCGACTGCTTCGAGCGCGCCTGGCGCTGGCTGTCGCACGACTACGACGTCGTTCAGGGAAGAAACATCATCCGGAACTACGACGACAACGCCATCACGAAAATGGTTTCGGTCGAGTTCGAGTGCGTCTACGGCATCAGCCATTCGGCGCGCTCATTGTTCGTTGATACTGCGATCTTCGGCGGCTCGAACGGATACTGGAAGCGCGATGTCATCCGCGCCATCAAGTTCGACCCCAGCATGATGACGGAGGACATCGACGCCACCTCGCGGGCGCTGCTCGAGGGATACCGGATCATGCACGACCGGAGCATCGTCTCGACGGAGCTTGCGCCGCACGACTTCAAATCCTTCTGGTTCCAGCGGAAGCGCTGGTCGCAGGGGTGGCTGGAGGTCAGCCTGAAGTACCAGAGGCGTTTCTGGACGACCTCTTACCTGAGCTTCTGGCAGAAGCTCTACTGGACCTACCTGCTGCTCTACCGGGAGCTCTATCCACCCGTCACGCTCCAGATCTTCCCCATCATCCTGAGCCTCCTGCTCTTTCAGGGGTACGTGCCGCTCACCGCGCACTGGTACCTCTGGGTGTCGGCCGTCATAACGCTTTTCAGCGGTCCGTTCCAGACGGTCGTCGCGATGCGAAACGCCTACGTGCACTACCCGCTTGGTTACTCGATCATTTATGCAGTCCTCGTTTTCTTCTACGCCATTCTGAAGAACATGATCTCGATCGTGGCCCTCTACGATCACATCCTCGGGCGCACCGACTGGGTGGTGACCCGACGGCGGATGACCGCGAGCACGAGAGGGAAGGGGGCGCATCCGTGACGACGCTCCGCACCGTAGCCGCGCTCACGATCCTCTTCGCACTCACCGGCGCGATGCGGGCGGCGCATGCTTTCGCGGGCGCGGTGGAAGCTGATCAGGCGGTCACGCAGGCGCGGGAGGCCGCTGCCAGCCATCGCAACGCAGAGTCGATGGCGCTCTTCGAGCAGGCGATCGCGGAGGACCCGTCACGGCGGC